>JAITPS010000078.1 GCA_031289325.1 Candidatus Methanovirga meridionalis | reverse complement strand
ATAAATAATAATTAAATAAATAATAATTAAATAAATAACAACTAAATAAATAACAACTAAATAAATAACAACTAAATAAATAACAACTAAATAAATAACAACTAAATAAATAACAACTAAATAAATAACAACTAAATAAATAACAACTAAAAGGATTAAAATGGTCAGTGAATTCTTAAACAATGTACACAAAGGAAAAAATGGTTGGAAAGGTTACACCATAACTACTCTCTTAACCATGTTTCTAAATTCCTTTGTAGCTGTTTACTATTTATTTTTTCTTCTTGGATTTTATATGCTAATTAACATATTTAATTCTATTTCAAATCATATAACAGGAAGTATTTACTACTTTTTATCAATGTTTTTAATTACTGGACTTGCATTTCTTTTTTTAATACTATCAATTAATGTATTTCATAAAAGAGATATTTTTTCTCTAATTAATACTTCTAAAAAATATAATTTTAGAGGAAACCCGACTGAATGGTATAATAGGATCAGATGGAATAAATTCTTTAAAGGTGTAATCATTTGGTCTATTTTTATGATTATTAATATTTTTGTTCCATATTTCATTGATCCAAGTAAATTTGTATTGAACTTTCATTTAACACAATTCATTACTTTAATTATTTTACTATTCCTTACAATTCCTATTCAAGCAAGTTTTGAAGAGCTTTTCTTTAGAGGATATCTTAACCAAGGATTAAGCTTAAAAATAAAAAGACCAGTTATAATAATTATAATAAGTTCCCTTGTTTTTGGATTAGGACATATTGTAAATGGGGGTATTGAACCTATTTCAATGTTTTTAAATACATTCTCAGCATTTTTATTTGGAATAATCGCTTCTTTAACAACATTGGCTGATGATGGAATTGAATTTTCAAGTGGGTTACATATAACCAACAACATTTTCGCATTTTCAATACTTGGAAGTGCTGATGGGAATAATTTTGGAACTTTATTAATTCAAACAGAGTCAATGAACTTTTACTTTGAATTATTTTGGGCTATTATTCCTTTAATACTATTTTTATTAATTTTAATTGTTTTTAGATACGATGAAATTAAAAAAGTTCTTAAAAGAAGATTTTAAAAAATTCAAATATTTTAAAGTTTTATTCCAAAGAGGTTGTTGCACAATTATTTTAATCAAAATTTAATTTATCTTTAAATTAATAATAGATTAGAAACTATAGCCATTATGGAAAAGTTTCTAAACCTTGAATAATAAATTTTTTTATTAAGTTATTTAATTTTAAATATCGTCTTATAAAAATCCATAATTGTAAATTTTAATTAATATAAATTTATTTTACTCAATATAACTAATTTTAAATTAATATATTTTAATAATATTTATTTTTAGAAAAATTATTTATTAAGAACTTTATAGAATCCACTATATTTAAAAATAGCTAATCATGGTTTTTTACAATATATAGGAATTTAAAATAGTTTTTAAAATAGTTTTGAATAATATCTAACTAAAGAGAGGATCGGTGGAAAAATGAAAATTATACATATAAGTGATGTTCATAGTAATGAAAATGAGAATTTTTTAAAGTATTTGGATGAAAATGAAATAGATTTAGTTTTGATTTCAGGAGATATTACTGATTTTGGTCCTCAAGAGTTTGCAGATGATTTTTTAAATAATCTTGCTTCTAAAACATCGGTAATAGCTATTCATGGAAACTGCGATATAGAAGCTATTCCTAAGACTATTGAAAATTCTAAAGCGATTTCTGGTCATGATAAGATTAATCTTTTTAAAAATGTTTTAATATATGGTTTTGGTGGTTCAAATCCTACTCCATTTGCTACACCATTTGAAATAAATGAAGAAGATTTATATAATAGTTTGAATAATTTAATAAACAATGAAAATGTGGTTATTAAAGAAAACAAATCTATAGATGAGGATAAAATAATTAAAATATTGTTAACACATGCTCCACCATTTGAAAGCGAAGCAGATAAAATATTAAGTGGAAACCATGTTGGAAGTAAAGCTATTAGGGATATTTTAAATGAAAACGATTTTGATTTAAATTTATGTGGTCATATTCATGAAGCAAAATCAATATCTAAATTAAATAATACTATCGTTGCAAATCCTGGTATGTTTAAAGATAATCATGGGATTTTAATAGAAACAGATGATGATAATTTTAATGTTGAAATTGTTAAATTTTAAAATCAAAGTATTGATAAATTTTAAAATCAAGTTATGGTTAATGACCATTTAAAAAATTAGCTGATTTTAGAATGTTTTCTTTATAGTAATGAACTTGATTATCTAAAAAATTCATAAACTCACTTGCAAGTTCATTTCTTTTATAGCTATTTTTATCTTTCCCATTTATTTTTAAAATCTCACAAATAGTTTCAATACTATCATTATCAATATTATTAATAAATGGATATAAAATTTTTAAACTTTTATTGTTATTAAAATTAATATAATTGGAATATGATTTTAAACCTTCTCCAGATAAAATAGCTGATAGAATAGAATCAACTTCTTCATCCATGGATATTGAAGAAACTACACCATTGATATTGTTATCCTTTAAAAATTTAATTGTTTTCTTAGAATTTTTTAATTTAACAAATTCCTCATAAGATTTAAAGTTAGAATGAATGAGATTTATCCCATACTTTCTTAGGTAAGATTCAAGTATGATGTTTGATAAAACATCTCTTTTAGTACCATTAAATATTAATATTTGGTCTTTAATACCAATTGAATGAGATAATGATTTAGATGCCTTAATAGCTATTTTTTGGAAAGCCGTTGATCTTAAAACATTTATTTTAGGAAATCTGTTCTTAAAAATCTCCTCCCTTTTTTTAGAGAATTTAGAAAATCTTAGATTATTTATATAAATTCTATCTTCATAAAAGGAAATAAATCTTGTATCCACCCCAATTCTTCCTAAAAATTTTAAAACATCTTGTTTAGAGTATGTTTGATTATCAATCATCTACTTCACCATATAATTCTAACTTGTATATTCTGCATTTATTTTCACGTAATCGTAGGTTAAATCACAGCCAAATGCAGTAGCACTTCCATTAGCAAGATGTAAATCTATCAGTATATGGATCTCATCATTTTTCATGATTTCTTCAGCATCTTTAAGATTTGTTGTTCCTTCAAACCCTAAAATCTCACTATTCTTCACTAAGTATACTTTTTCTTCATTATTAGAAATAGCTATTGAAATATTATCAAGATTAAAATCAACTCCACAATATCCAATCACTGCAATAATTCTACCCCAATTAGGATCTCCACCAAAAATAGCTGTTTTAACAAGAGAAGAAGATACAACAGATTTAGCCATTGTTTTAGCATCATCATAACTTTTAGCTCCGTTAACCTCAACTTCTAAAAACTTTGTTGCTCCTTCACCATCACTTGCCATCATCTTAGCTAATTGAATACATAAATAATCTAATCCATCTTGGAAGTTAGAGTCTAAACCGTCATTATCTATAACATCAACTTTCTTAGTGGTTACTAAAATAACTTCATCGTTTGTGCTTTCATCCCCATCAACAACCAACATGTTAAAACTTTTATCCACAGCCTTTTTAAGTGAATCTTTTAAAAGTTTCTTATCTTCAATTTTAGCATCTGTAGATATGAAACATAACATTGTAGCCATGTTTGGAGCTATCATACCTGTTCCTTTAGCTATTGCCCCAATTTTAACTTTTTCACCATTCTTTAATGTGATTTCAACAGCATATTCTTTATGAACAGTATCTGTGGTCATAATTGCTTTTGCACTATTGGTTGATGCCTCATTAGAATTTTCTAATTTAAGATTGTCTATTAATTTATATATAGTCTTCATTGGCATTTTCCTACCAATTACCCCTGTTGAAGCAATAGCTATTTCATTTTTATTGATATTTAGTTTATTGGATAGGTGATTAATCATATCTTTACAATCTTCTTCTCCTTGAGAACCTGTAAAGCAATTAGCATTACCACTGTTAGCTATAATGGCTGAAATGAAATTATTCTCCATGATATTTTTAGTGTGTTTAACAGGTGCGGCCATGATTTTATTTGTAGTGAAAACTCCTGTTGCCATAGTTTTAGGAAAAGAAATAACACAAACCCCATATTTTCCTTCACGAATTCCTCCAGCTTTCACATCAACAGCACATATTCCACCATCAATACTTTTTATACTATCATTCATTTTATCACATAATATTATAGTTCACATTCTTTAATACAATTTATGTTAACATTGGTTTTGATAAAAGGGAGATTGATACAGAATTATTTTAATCAAACCTTAATTCATCTTTAAATTAATAATAAATTTAGAAATTAAATGCTTATAATTATTTATAAGATTAATAAAACAATTTCAATCATAGCTACTATGTAAAGGTTCTTAAATTTTGAACAATAATTTTTTTTTATTATTATTAAATTATAGTCCTAATGGAAAAGTTCTTAAATTTGAAATGATGATTTTTTTTATTAAATTATTTATTTAATTTTAAATATTACTTCATGAACATCCATAATTTTAAATTTTAATTAATATAAATGTACTTTAATTAATATAAATGTATTTTAAATAATGTAAATGTATTTTAAATAATATAAATGTATTTTAATTAATATAAATAATTTAAACCAATATTTTTTAATATTTTTTAATTTTAAAAAAGTTATTTATTAAGAACTTTATCAAAACCACCATATTTAATTTCAAATATTATTTTATAAAAATCTATAATTTTAAATATTAATTTATAAAAATCTATAATTTCAAATATTAATTTATAAAAACCTATAATTTAAAATATTAAATAATTTAATCTTATTTTAATTAATATAATTAATTTTAAACAAATATATTGACAATGTTTAAATCTTTACTGATGAAATATTCTTGAGAAGAGTAATTTTTATAGTTTTGCATGAACCTTTTATTAGCAAGAACAAGTTAAAATTCATTATGAATAAGTTATAAGTTAAGCAAATTCAATAGTACTTGGAGGTTTATCACTTATTGAAAGAGAAACATGTGAAACCTCGCTAATTTCAGAAGTTATCTTTTTAGATATTCTTTTTATAAGATCCCATGGTAAATCTGGAACTTCGGCAGTCATAGCATCTAAAGAAGTGACCATTCTAATAACAACAAGATAACCAAAGTCTCTCTGATCACCTTTAACACCAGTTACCTTAGAATCAGTTAAAACTGCAAAATATTGCCATAAATCTTTATTTAAACCTATTTTTTCAACTTCTTCAGTCACAATATAATCTGCTTTGCTTATAATATTTAATTTTTCTTTAGTAATCTCACCAATAATTCTAACAGCTAATCCTGGACCAGGAAAAGGTTGCCTATTAACTAAGTTATCTGGAAGAGATAATTTTCGTCCAATATCTCTAACTTCATCTTTATAAAGTTCTCGAATAGGTTCAACAACTTTTAAAACCATTCCTCCAGGTAAAGATAGATTATGATGGGATTTTATCTTACCTTCAGTTTCAATCCAGTCAGGAGCTATTGTGCCTTGAACAAGAAATTTAGAGTGGATTTTCTCTGCTTCTCTTTCAAAAACATCAATAAAAATCTTTCCAATTATCTTTCTCTTTTCTTCTGGATCTGTTACTCCTTTAAGTCCTTTTAAGAATTCCTCACTTGCATCAATATATTTAAAATTCAACCTATCTTTGAATATATTTATTACTTCATCAGCTTCCCCTTTTCTTAAAAACCCATGATCCACAAAAATAGCTGTTAAATTATCACCAACAGCACTTTTTACAAGTACTGAACATACTGAACTATCAACTCCTCCAGAAAGAGCTATTATAACTTTATCATCTCTAATTTCATTTTTAATATCTTTAATAGAGTTATCTATAAATTCATTAAGATTCAACATTTTCACACACTAAAAGTTAATTTAAAAAGGTAGAAAAATTTAAAAAGTTATTAAGCAAATATAATAATAAAAACAGAATAATTAATGGAATTAAACATTTTAATACTTTATAAGCAATATAAATAAATATAACTGCTATTAAAATAGCTATAAGATTTTCTATCATTGAGTATAACATGATAGTATAATATTATATTTAACTAATATAAAGATTTCTATTGAAACAAAATTATAAAAATTATACATCTCAAAAATGTTTCGTCAGTAAAGATTTGAACAGTGTCTTTTTAACTCTTAAATAAGGAAAAACTTCGTTTTCTAAGATTAATCAAAATAGCTTAACAATGATTAAATTCCTAAAACATCATTCATTGAATTAATTTTTCCAGGAACTCCACTTTCAACAAAATTAAGTGCTTTAATTATTCCCAAAATAAAAACATCACGATTATGTGCTACATGCTTAATTTCAATATGTTCTCCTTCACCAGCAAATATTACATTATGGGTTCCGATTATATCTCCACCTCTAACAGCATGTAATCCAATTTCATTTTTCGTTCTTTCTCCAATTACTCCTTTTCTACCAAATACCCCTATATCCTCAGTATTTCTATTTAGTTTTTCAGCTATTATTTTAAATGCAGTCATAGCAGTTCCTGAAGGAGAATCTTTCTTTTTATTATGATGAGCCTCAATTATTTCAACATCATAATCTGATAGTAATGGTGTAATATCTTTTAGAATCTTAAAGAAAACATTGACACCAACAGACATGTTGGATGAAATAACTGCTTTAACTTTAGATTCCTTAATAATTTTATGAATATCATTCATTTGTTCATCAGAAAATCCTGTTGTTCCAACAACAAGATTTACACCAAGCTTCGCTGTTTTCTTAATTGTTTCAAATGCAGCATTCGCTATTGTAAAATCTACTAAAACATTTGCCTTAGAGGATTTTAGAACTTCTTCAAGATTTTCAGCATCTGCAATCTTAACACCAATTTTTCCAATACCAATTACTTCTCCAATATCCTTATTTTCAAGAGGAGTATTATGTACTTCAATAGCTGCAACTAAATTCATATTTTCTTGTTCTACAACTTTTTTTATTATACCAGAACCCATTCTACCTGCAGCTCCAGTAACAGCAACATTAATCATGATTATTAACTCCAAAATTTTATTAGTTTTAAATAAATTTAATTAATACAATGATTCATGAATTTAATGATAATAGTTTTGATAAAGTTCTTAATAAATAATTTTTTTAATAAAATTAAATATTAATAAATATTATTAAAATATATTTTTTTAAAATTAATTATATTAATTAAAATAAGATTAAATTATTTAAAATTTAAAATTAAAGATTTTTATAAATTAAAATTTAAAATTAATTATATTAATTAAAATAAGTTTATATTATTTAATATTTAAAATTAATTATGTTAAATTAAAATAAATTTTCATTATTTAATATTTAAAATTAATTATATTAAATTAAAATAAATTTTCATGAATTAAAATTTAAAATTATAGATTTTTGTAAATTAAAATTTAATAATTTAATAATTTATAAAAAAAATATCATCCAAAATTTAAGAACCATTCCAAAATGACCATATATTTATTTAATATTTTATAATAAGTATTTAATCTATTTATTATTAATATTAAAAATTGTTATATTAAAAATTGTTATATTAAAAAATGTTTTTGTTTTTATAAATTTTTCCTATTTGAAAGATTGGGAATAGACTGCTTCTTTAATGAAAAACATAATACAAAAATCGTATAGATTTTACAAAATTATAAAACTTATGCCTCTCAAAAATGTTTTATCATTAAGGATTTGAACAGTACTTAACATTAGTGTTTATGAATTCGGCACTTTGATTTTTTAAACTTGTGAATAAAATAATACTTACTTAAAGGTAAAAGTTTTGGATTTTTTAAAAATCTCTTAAAGAAACTTAAAACCCTAAATGAAACACTTTCCAAACGAACATCCATACCCAGATGAACATTACTAAACGGAGAAATGCTTTTATAATAGGAAAAATTATCTTTAAAAGAAAGAGTGGAATTCATAAACCATGGCTTGCACAACCCATAAAAATGAACGATCGCAGGAACTTTAATTTGATTAAATTCCTTCATTGAATAAAAATTACCATCATTCACCACCCTATAAAAAATAAAATCCTTCTCAAAATGTGGATGATAATTATATTCCAAAGGAAGAATCTTAACTTTACCCTGCAAAACCCAATTCAAAACAGCTTGGTCATTAAAATAGGGATTTCCAGCCTGTATTTTTGCTTCTTTTAATATTTTTTCCTCTAAGTTATCTTCCCTCCATTTTTTAAGATTTATTAGAAGAACACCAGAATTAAAATAACTATCTGATGAAGTTAAATCCACAGCCAATATATTACTAATCCTATCTAAAACAGCTCCAAGATAATTATCGCCTAAATCAAGATTAAATAAACTAGAAACATCATTCATAACAATAGTATCACAATCTAAATACAAGAGTTTATCAACATTATCATCATCAATTAAACTATTCACAAAAGCTCTTCCAAACATTTCTAATCTTAAAGGATTGGTCGTGGTGGAAATTAGATCATTGAAAAATGAATCGATGCATGATCCATCTAAAATAACTAAACTCAAATTATTATATTTGTCTTCTAAAGATAATATTCTTTCAAAATTTACTTCGGATATTCCATTGTTAATTATATAAATTCTTTTATTAGAATTAGGATTATTCTCCTCTAATGAAACAATACAAACACATAACTGCATTGAATAACTATCATTAGCTGAAAATAAAAAATTTAACACCATAAAAAACACCACTTATTTTGTATTTTTTTAAATGTAGTAAAGCTATCTCATTATGGGTTCCTAATCTTAATAGAGCATTTCCTGTTCCAATACCATCAGTTATAGATAAATAGCTATTATCTTCTCTAAAAAGACCTCTTAAATATGGGAATATTCTTTGAAAATTAAATTCATAGGATAGAATTGTCCTCCATCTGTATGGTCTGAAAGTTGAATATCTTTAATCTTTTGCATGTTCGGTTGCTTTTAATATTGAATTATAGTTACTATGGAAAAGTTCTTAAATTTGGCCTTGTCAAAAATTTGTGTGATAACAGTTGTTATAATATATTAATAACAACTGTTATAATATAAAAATGTTAATAAAATACAATGTTGGCAATCTAAGACTTTTTTTTGATTAAAATTCCTATCTAAAATCTTGTTTTATACAAACTCTATTTTAACTTCAATCCAAGTTTAAAAAAGTAATTAAATTGGTAGTGATGAAAACTTAAAATAATCCGAATGTGGATGCAAATTAAAATAGAAAAACTCCCATCATAAAAAAAATGGATTATATCAAATCTGAATCTACTTCAACTTTCCTATTTCATAGCGTCCATCTGATTCTACCAAATCTTGAAGCTTTATCAAGTCATTCATCAGCCATATAAATCTATTTTTGCTTATTTAACAAATAAACATCATGATAACACTCAATTTGATTATTAGTGCTGGGTAAAAAGTCATATATCATTTGATTAATTCTTCTATCTAAATTTTCCCATGATCGTTTGACGAAATCGGATATGACAGAGGTAAATGTTTTATATTTGGATTATTCTGTTGAACAATAATTTGTATCTTCTCTTTGCATTTTTTTCATTTGCACAGTCCAATATACCAAATATTCTTTCTTTATACTTGTCATATTCTTTTAATTCTTTCCAGTTTTTTCTTTTTTCAACTCTTTAAATATTGCTTTCACTTTTCTTTCTTGTCTTGTTATGTTTATAGAATGGTAATTTTGATGTTATATTTTTAATTTCTCTATTTAAATTTTTTGTTTTTCTTTTATTTTCAGTGTGAAAATTTAGAAGAATTTATTCTTCGTTTATTGGGTTTAATATTATGTTTAGTTCATTCATTAGATTTTTCTTTAAATGAAAACCTCCAACATATTAATAAGGTAAAGTTTGGAGAAAATTGATAAAGTGACACCAATGATGTCTGTAGAAGGAACTGAGCATGTGTGGAATTTAAAAGAATTATTAACATTCCCAATTCCACAAAAATAAAAACATCAATAGTTAAAGAGTCAATACCATATAATATAATAATAAACAATTATATTGTTTCATTAGTTTCCCCAATGGTTTTAAAATCTTCATCCTCATCTTCTAAAGTATCTTTGATTTTTAAAGTTTTTATAACATCAGCAGATAAAGCATTACAGTCTGTTTTAATAACATCTAAATGTAATAAAATTCTTTCTTTTTCTTGATTTATTCTTTCAATATTTGTATAAGGATAAACTGATTCTTTAAACATTTCGTATTCAATTGTTGTATATGGATATTTATTTAATTGTTTACAAACTTTTCTAAGAACATCACCTAAAAACTTATTCATTTCTACTTTAACTCTTTCTCTTATCATTTTATCTTTATCAAGATTTTTTTTCATGAGTCTGACAACTTCTGCTTTAGCAAAAGGTAATGATTCAGTTCCATTATCTGATTCATCATCAGTTCCACTATCAGAATCATCAGTTCCACTATCAGAATCATCATCTCCACTATTCAACTCGTCATCAGCTCCACCATTTAAATCATCATCAGTTTCACTATTCAACTCTTTATCAGTTTCACTATTCAACTCTTCATTTAATTCCTTGTTATTATTTAATTCTACATTATTTTCTTCATCATACATGATATTCAACTCTTAATATTTATTATAAAAAATCAATAAATTTAAATTAATATTTAATAATTAAACAAATTATAAATGTTATTATATATAATTAAGCATGAATTTATTATTTAAAAATTTTAAAATTTAATATATGAATTTATTATTTAAAAATTTTTATAAAATATTCTTATTAAAAAAAATATTCTAAAAAATATTCTTATTATAGTTGGTTTGATAAAGTTCTTAATAAATAACTTTTTTAAAAATAAATATTATTAAAAAATATCAATTTAAAATTAATTATATATAATTAAAATAAATTTATTATTTAATATTTAAAATTATAGATTTTCATAAAGTAATATTTAAAATTAAATAATTAAATAAAAAAACTATCATTTCAAAATTTAAGAACTTTTTCATAAGGACTATAAATAAAAAAAATATTCTTATTAAAAATATAAAAATATTCTTATTAAAAATATAAACTTATTAAAAATATAAACTTATTATTAAAATTAATAATAATAAAAGAATACAGAATTATTTATATTACTTAAACTATATAAATGTTTTAATATTATTCAATATTTATTTATTTTTCAATAGTTAAAATAGAAGTTAATATGAATAATTGATTATTAAATTAATTATTTTTGTGCTTGAAATTTAAAAGTTTGAACTGAACATAAACTCATGAGAATTTAATTGGTGAATATTTCATATATCAATATATCACACCATATACTTAAATTCATTAGTTCAATATATAGAATTATACAACCAATCTTACATAATTCAAATATATGATTAATTTTAAATTAAATTTAAAGAATTTAAAGAAGTTTGATAAAAATCATTGTTAAGAAACTTTAAGTAAAAATTTATATTAAAAATTCTTAATTCAAGGTTCAATTTAACATTGATCAGTTTAAAGAATAATAAGGAAACATTAGGATAATAGAAATTGTAAATATATCATAGAAATTTCAAGGGATTTAATGGAAATCAGTATTATAATACCAACATACAATGAAGAAAACTATCTCCCTAAACTTTTAGAATCTATTAAATCACAAGATTTTAGTGACTATGAGATAATAATTGCAGATGCTAATTCAATTGATTCTACAATAGCTATTGCAAACTCTTATAATTGTAAAATCGTTGAAGGTGGTCTTCCTGGAGTTGGTAGAAATAGAGGGGCTGAAATAGCCAAAGGAGAAAAATTACTTTTTTTAGATGCTGATTTAGAACTTAGCAAAAACTATCTTAAAGATGTTATTAATGAGTTTGAAACTACAAATGTGGATATTGGTATCACCTTAATGACTCCATTATCTGAAAAAATAAGAGATAAATTACTTCATGATATAGCTAATTGGTTTATGATTGCTTTTGAAAAAATAAAACCTCATGGAGCAGGCTGTTATGGAATAATAACCAAAAAAAAAATACATGATAGTCATGGGGGTTTTGATGAAACAATTGAATATGGAGAAGATACAGATTATATTGAAAGAATAGCTAAAAATAATCTTTTTAAGGTTCTTAAAAGTGCGAAAGTTAATGTATCAACACGTAGATTAGAAGAAGAAGGATTATATAAACTTTTAAAACAATATACTAAAAGTACAATAAATGATTTTAGAAAAAAAAGAACTAATCTTGAAGAATTAGATTATAAATTTGGACATTATAACTCCTTAATTGAAGAAGATAAATCTGAAATTAGCATTGTAAATCCTGTAAAAAATGTAGTAACTAAAGAAAAATTCCATGATTCTAAAATAATGCCTTCACAACCAACTAAAATAGCTTTAGAAAATAGTAAAATAGCTTTAAAAAATAATAAAATAGCTTTAGAAAATAATAAAATAGCTTTAGAAAATAGTAAAAAGAAAATATTTTATTCCATTTGTGGGGAAGGATTAGGACATGCTATTAGAAGTGGAGTTGTTATTGAAGAATTATCAAAAAAATATGATGTTTATGTTTTCTCAAGTGATAGAGCATATAAATATCTAAGTGAAAAATTTAATAATGTTTTTGAAATAGATGGATTTAATACTGTTTATCAAGATAATACTGTAAAAAATAGAAAAACACTTTATAAAGCTATTAAAAACACTCCAACACATCTTAAAGAAAATTATGCTATTCTATACAAAAAAGCAAAGGAAATAAAGCCAGATATTATAATTACAGATTTTGAAAACTATTCAAACATCATAGCCAAACTACTTAATATCCCAATTTTAAGTGTTGATAATATACACATGATTACTAAAACAAGGATTGATTATCCTAAAAACTCTCAGGGAGAAATGTTAAAAAGTAAAGGAGTTATAAAATCATTCATGATAAGACCAAAAAGATATATACTTACAAGTTTCTTTTATCCAGAAGTTAAAAATCCAGAAAAAGTGATCACATACCCACCAATTATTAGAGATGAAATCAGACAACTAAAACCATCCTATAAAGATCATGTATTTGTCTATCAAACAAGCCCAACCAATAAAAAATTAATAAACACCTTAAAAAAGATTGATGAAAAATTTATAGTGTATGGTTTTAATAAAAATAAAATTGATGATAATCTAACTTTTAGAAATTTTAATGAAACAAAAATATATGATGATATAAAAGATTCTAAGGCTATTATAACGAATGGTGGATTTTCATTGATAAGTGAAGCTATTTATCTTAAAAAACCTATTTATAGTATTCCAGCTAAAGGAAACTTTGAACAATTACTAAATGGATTTTATGTTGAAAAATTAGGTTACGGTATAATGAATCGTACCATAACTACTAAAACCATTGAAAAATTTTTATCCAATCTTCACATTTATCAAAAAAACTTAAAAAAAGTGAAAAATACTGATAACAGAGAAATAATTAAAGAAATAGAGAAATCAATTGAAGAATTTGCTATTTAAAGCTAAAAAATAATAAACAAAGTGTTTTTTAATTTAAAAAATAATAAACAAAGTGTTTTTTAATTTAAAAAATAATAAAAAATGTTTAATTTAAAAAATAATAAAAAAAGTGTTTTTTAATTTAAAAAATAATAAAAAATGTTTAATTTAAAAAATAATAAAAAAAGTGTTTTTTAATTTTTATTGTAATTATAGGTGAAACAGCATAAGTTTAATATCCATCCCCATAAAGTGGAGAATAATTAAATCCATTATACTTACTTATAATACTAAGCTGAGCATTTGGTGCCCACCAGTCATAATCTAAACCTACACCATCACGTACAGCTTTTGAGGACTCAAATTTATGCAATTTTTTATCTTCATTCATATACACAAATAGTGCACGATGATTAGCTACATTTACATCAGATGTTCCTTGCACTACTGCACAAGAATAACCATTTTGTGAAAGTCTATTTGCAGCATAATTTGCAAAATACCAACAATCATGATCACCATATCTTATATTATTATACATTTCACTTTCTAATTTATGTAAACCATCAAAACCTGATAAGTCAGCTGCAGAGCAACTTGATATTGATGCAATCATTGCTAATATAGCTATTGGAATCAATATCTTAAAATATTTATTTAACATATATAAAATACCTCCTTAATTAACATATTTACTTTAATTTATTGTTTAACTAAAATAAAACATTAAATATATTTAATTGATAGTATAAACTATATCCTTTTAATATAAACTGTATAAACTAATAAGGTCTTAAAATTAGTATTTAAGATATTTATCTGGTTTAATAGCTATTGAAAATTGAAGAGAAAATTATAAGATGAGTAATTGTTTTGTTCTACTAATCTTATATTAAAAGCATCTTCTCTTCATGCATGTGATCACCTCAGTTATATTATCTTCAATATCACCACAATATTGATATATTTCAATATATGCCCCTTAAGAGAATAAGTTATTTAACTTATTTCATTTTTCATAGAAATGTATTAGTATTTTAATAGTATATAAATGTTTTCATCATGAAAAACTCGTTAAATTAAGTCTTTAAAGATAATATGAATAATATTACAATGAATATTATATAAAAGGACAAAAATTGCTTAAATCTTTCAAAGATATATGTAAATTTTTCAAAGATATATGCAATTTGTTTAAATTCTAAATCTATTTTAATCTTAAGAGTAATCTTATATAAACAATTCATTGCTTGTGATGGTTAATTAATATAATTTAAAAGTAATAAAATGTAATTTAAATAAGAAATAACTAATAAAATAAAACATTAATATTAAATAAAAAGATATAAAAAGAATAAAAAGACAATAATAATAAAAAGAATAGTAATTAAAATTAAAATTAAAATTAAAATTAAAATTAAATTTAAAATTAAAATTAAAATTAAAATTAAAATTAAAATTAAAATTAAAATTAAAAAAGATTAAACTATATTCCTTATAGAAAACATTATAGAAAAGTTCTTAAATTTCGAATAATAAATTTTTTTTATCAAATTATTTAATTTTAAATATCAATTTATAAAAATCCATGATTTTAAATTTTAAATAATTTTAAATAATATAAATATATTTTGATTAATATAACTAATTTTAAATTAATATCTTTTAATAACATTAATTTAAAAAAAATAAAATAAAAAATTAAAAAAAAAATTAAATAAAAAATTAAAAAAAATTAAATAAAAAATTAAAAAAAATTAAAAAAAAATAAAAAAAATTAAAAAAAATTAAAAAAAATTAAATAAAAAATTAAAAAAAATAAAATAAAAAAAATAAAATAAAAAAAATAAAAAAATAGAGATAAATAAAACTTACTAAATTTTAATTTAATGTATTGATTAAAAATTATTAGGAACTTAAAATGGATTTATTATTGATTCAATCACAAGAACATGAAACACTTCCACTTGCTGAACTTAAAGCTGTTTTAAAAAATGAAAATATCAATTCTGAAATTGAAGTTATAACAAATGGTTTGATTCATTTAAAAAACTTAAAAAAAGAAAATTATGTAAACAATTATCAAATTTTAGCAAGGAGATTAGCCTACACTCATGAAATTCTTGAAATAATTACAATTCGTGACTTAAAAAATCATAATAGTAGCTTAAATGGAAATATAGAAACTTCCAATGAAGAATATATTGAGAATACTATTGAAGATTTTAAGACCATTGATTGGAATAATTATATTGAAGATAACTTTGCTGTTAGATTAAAAAGATTTAATAAAGTTTCAGTAGATACAATAAGGATTGAAAGAAAATTAGGAGGAATAATAAAACTTGCTACCAACACAATTGTAAATTTAGATGCTCCTAATTCATTTATTAAATTATTAATAAGTAAAAATAAACTTTTCCTCACCATAAGGCGATTTAAACTTAATAAAAAACATTTTCAAGATGTGAAACCACATAAAAGACCTTTTTTTTATCCTGGTTCTATGAATCCAAAGTTAGCGAGAGGAATGGTCAATCTTTCAAAAGTTAAGGAAGGAGATTTAGTTTTAGATCCTTTTTGTGGAACTGGAGGTATTCTTATTGAAGCTGGATTAATTGGTGCTAAGTTAATTGGTTCAGATATTAATTGGAAAATGAAAAATGGGACTGGTATAAACCTTGAACATTATGGACTTACCAATTATAAGCTTTATCATTTAGATGTTCGTGAGATGAAGTTAATTGATAAGGTTGATGCTGTGGTTACAGACCCTCCTTATGGAATATCAAGTTCAACTTGTGGTGAGAATAATGAAAATATATTTTATCAATTTTTAGACTCAATAGCTAAAAACATTAAAAAAAATGGGATTATTACAATAGCAAGTCCTGATTCTCTTAATCTTGATAAAATTCTTGATGAACTTAATTATGAATTAATAGAAAGACATGAAATTAAGATGCATAAAAGCTTAACCCGTATTATTTCTGTTATTTCTAAAAGATATTGAATTCAAATCACCATAAGTTATTAATGGATTTTCATTTAAATATATACTAATAGTTATAGGAGAAATATCATGAAAGAATTGAGATTACTATCATGGAATATAAATGGAATTCGAGCTATTGCAAAAAAGGGATTTTTAAATTGGATGAAAACTAATCCTGGAGATATAATAGCTATTCAAGAAATTAAAGCAAACATTGAACAGTTATCTGATGAAATATTAAATATTTCCAATTATAATAGCTATTTTAACTCTGCTGTTAGGAAAGGTTACAGTGGTGTTGGTGTATACAGCAATATAGAACCTAAAACTATTATTAATGGATTTAATATAGAAAAATTTGATAAAGAAGGCAGAGTTTTAAGGTGTGATTATGATAATTTTATTCTACTCAATGTATACTATCCAAACGGTGGTATGAATGATGAAAGATTACAGTACAAACTTGAATTTTACGATGCATTTCTTACTTACACTAATAATTTAAGAGACCAAGGAAACAATTTAGTGATATGTGGTGATTTAAACACTGCACATAAACCTATAGATATAGCTCGACCCAAAGAAAATGAAAAAATTTCAGGATTTCTACCTATCGAAAGGCAATGGATAGATAAATTTTTAGATAATGGTTATGTTGACACATTTAGAATGTTTAATAAAGAACCTGATAACTATACTTGGTGGAGTTATAGAACAAAAGCACGAGATAGAAATGTGGGCTGGAGACTTGATTATTTTTTTGTTAATGAAGAATTTAAGAACCATGTAGCTGATTCTTATATGTTATCTAATGTAATGGGTTCTGATCACTGCCCTATTGGATTAAAAATTAAGATTTAACAATTAATACTTTCAAAGAATGGAGTTAAGAAAGTAATAAATGGTTATAGTATGGTGTAGTTTACATTATTTCTTATTAATCTTATGATGTTAAAAAAGTAATAAATGATTATTGTATGAAACTTAAATTCTATCAAAAATCATTACTTCTAATTTTTCTTAAAATCAATTTTTTAAAATTAAAATTATTATTTTTAAAAAATAAATAAAATAAACTATAATGTGTAAAAAATGTTTTTAATTAATCATTATTTTTAGATATCATATTGTTGAAAATTTATTTTCAACTTAGGAGAATTTATTCTCCGTTTTTAAGAATTTCGAACTAATATTAAGTTAATTTTTAAAATAACAATTTTTATTCTTTTATTGTTGAAAATTTATTTTCAACTTAGGAGAATTTATTCTCAGTTTTAAAAAATAATAATTATAATTTTTTTAATTAAAAATTTAATGTTTATGGTGTAATATAAAAAATTTCATTATTGAATCTTTATTTTTTGATTTTTTCATGGTCAGAAATGCCTTCAACTTCTTGTTCATTAGTAAATTTTCCATTGATTTTGGAATCAGCACTTTTAATCTTATCGTTTGAATATCCATAGTATGATAGTAAAGGAAGACCAATAAATGTAGGTAACCAAAATGAAATACCTCGCTCAATTATGGTGACTGCTACACCAATTTCGTTTGGTACTCCTACAGAAGCAAATAATCCCATCATCATAAGTTCAACAGCACCTAAACCACCAGGAAGTAATGGTACCATACCAACCAAGGTGGAAATAATGAATATTTCTGCAATAACAAATACATTAATGTTACTACTTCCAAATGCAAGAAAAATAAGGTACATTCGAAATATTTCGAAAAACCATATTAGAAAAGATAATGGTAAAGCTTTATAGAGAATATTTTTATCTTTAAACATTATTTTCATGGTGTCTTGAAAACCAGTAATCGCTTTATCAACTTTTTTCTCTAAGGCTTCATGATCTTTTTTATAAAATTTTTTAATTATTCTTAAAGCAATTGATATAATTTTTTCTGCAAATTTTCTATTCAATGACATGTAGACTATTACAATAAGTAGAAATGTTATTAATATTACAGCTAAAACCATAATTGCAATGTATTCCTCCTCATATGGAGGAGCAAATAAAATTAATATGCTTATGGTTATAATAGCTAAAACTATAAATGGAACTGTGTCTAAGGTTCTATCAGTAATTGTGGTTGCAAAAGTAGATTCAAATGGAGATTTTGTTTTTGAAGAAAGAATATATGCTTTAACTGGTTCTCCACCACTACTACTACTTGGAGTAATATTATTAATTGCTAATCCAATTATAATCAAGGGTACGAGTTTAATGGATTCAATATTAATATTAGCTATTTTGTTAATTATATGCCATCTAAAAGCAAAAAGAAAAAATGATAGTATTTGAACTATAAGAGCAAATAAAACATATTTAAAATCAGCTATTTTTAATTTTTCTATTAATTCATTAAACCCTACAAAATAAACCATTGTCCCCATTACTACTATTCCAAATAAGAAGAATAAGGGTGTTTTATATTTCATAACTATCATTTACATTTTATTAAAGATTAAATTTCATGTAGTTCTAAATTTAATATATACACTATAACTCTAAAATTTATTTTATATAAATATTTTATTAGATGTTAATGAAATCATTTTTTTTATTAAATTATTTAATTTCAAATATCATTTTATAAAAATCTATAATTTTAAATTTTAATTAATATAATTAATTTTAAATTAATATAGTTATAATGGAAAAGTTCTTAAATTTTGAATGATAAATTTTTTATTAAATTATTTAATTTTAAATATTATTACATGAAAATCTATAATTTTAAATTTTAAATAATATAAATTTATTTTAATTAGTATAAATAATTTTAAATTAATATTTTTTAATAATATCTATTTTTAAAAAAGTTATTTATTAAGAACTTTATCAAAACCACTATAAATTATTTAATTTTAAATATTAATTTATAAAAATCAATAATTTTAATTAATATAAACTTATTTTAATTAATATAATTAATTTTAAAACATTATCTTTTAATAGTGTTTATTTTTAAAAAAGTTATTTATTGAGAACTTTATCAAAACCTAATATAAAATAATAATAAGTTGTATAAAATAATAATAAGTTATTAATTATAAAATAGTAAGTTATTAATAAATCATATAAACAATAAAAAATTTAATATATTTATAGTCCTTATGGAAAAGTTCTTAAATTTTGAATAACAATTTTTTTTATTAAGTTCTTTAATTTTAAATATTGCATCATGAAAATCCATAATTTTAAATTTTAAATAATATTAATATATTTTAATTAGTATAAATAATTATAAATTAATATTTTTTAATAATATTTATTTTTAAAAAAGTTATTTATTAAGGACTTTATCAAGACCAATATAATTTATAATAATAAGTTATTAATAACAATATATAAACAACAAAAAATTTAATAACTTATTTTATATCAAAATTTTCATCTTAAACTATAAAATAAATAAAAATAAGTTAATAAAATACTAATTTATAAATAAAACACTCCAATAATTTAAATTGTGATTTAAATGGAATTAACATTTTTAGGAACCTCATCAGCAGTACCTTCAAAACATAGAAATCATCCTTCAATAGGATTGAAAGCTTTTGGAGAAGTTATGCTTTTTGATTGTGGAGAGAACACACAAAGACAATTAATATTTGCTAAAATTAGTCCAATGAAAATTACTAAGATCTTCATAAGTCATCTACATGGAGACCACATATTAGGGTTACCTGGTTTAATTGAATCAATGGGTTTTAGAGGAAGAACTGAGCCATTAAATATTTATGGACCTCCTGGAATTTTTAACATTGAAATAGCTATTCGTAACTTAAAATGTAACAATAAAACATTTACAACTACTTTTCATGAAATAAAAGGAGGAACTATAATAGACAATGACGAATACACGATAAAATCCATTAAAACCAATCACAATGTTTATAATCTATCATATTCAATAATTGAAAAGAAAAAGCCCAGATTTCTAAAAAAAAAAGCTATTGAACTTGGTGTTAAACCAGGTCCTGATTTTGGAAAGCTTCACAATGGTGAATCTATAAAAGTAAATAATAAGATTATAAACCCAGACCAAGTTTTAGGAGAAGATCGTATTGGGATTAAAATTAGCTATTCTGGGGATACAAAACCATCTGATGAACTTGTTGAATTTATAAAAAATTCTAATATACTTATACATGAATCCACTTACGATCAATCAGATATAGATAAAGCTAATGAGCATTATCATTCAACAGGAAAACAAGCAGCAGAAATAGCTAAAAGAGCCAATGTTAACAGATTAATTCTTACTCATATAAGTTCAAGATATAAAAAAGCCGATAAGATTAAAGAAGAAGCATGTGAAGTTTTTGAAAACACAAGTATAGCTTTTGATTTTTTTAAAATTGAATTAAATTAATTTAGAAATTATAATTACAAATTAAAGTAAGAAAAGTAGCTGTTAATAATGAAAAAATCCAATAAATAGGATTTAGAACAACAACATAGCTATTTTTAATAATTTCTTTTATTATATTGTATAGCTAATCATTTCATCAAATATTATTTAACTTTGATAGAATAAACAGCTATAAATTTATTAAAGTAGCCAATATGTATATAATAAAACCTATAACACCAATTAAAATTATTCCAGCACCCGTAACCTTTGCAAAATTAATGTACTCTTCTTTTCCTGGTTTTCTTGATACTTTAATAACTCTTTTACATTGTCCTAAAAAATCTTTAAGTTCTGCTTTGACATTCATAATAATTTCCACTATATTTGAATCATATTTTATTGAACTACTACGACCTAAGGAGGTCATAGATTCTGTCTCTAAACAGATTCCTAATCCAAGAACTCAAATGTTCTTTTTACCAAAGGCAATCTCCGTTGCACCAACGGTTCACTTAATGTTATTTATTTTAATCATTAACCAGTTAGCTAATTGATCTGTCCTGTCGTAATTAGATTTCGCTTGGTTTTCGTATCTGTCTAATTAAGGATTGTTTTATTTATTGAGAGTTTTAGGTCTACTTTCTTCCTCTCATTACTAAAACTATATTTTGTAATATGTTATATATATAGTTTTCTAAAAACTAATATTACAAAATTCATCTAAGACCTAAAAAATAGAAAATTTCTGATGTTTTTCTGATGTCTTAGCATTCTTTTTGTGTTTAGAGATAACAATAAATTATAATATAGTGATGTAAAAAATGTTTGTAATTAATCACTTATTTTTAATTATCTTATTTATTTTAAAAAAATTTAATATTAATCACTTTTTTTTTTATTTGTCTAATAATAGTTAAAAACTTAATGTTAATATTACAATACTCATGTTTTTTATAATAATAAATTCTAATTGTTAATATGATTATTTAAATATTTAAAACTAATAATTTATGTAAAATAGTATTTTTAAATCTAATAATAATAATTTAATTATTTTAAAGAGAATATAGCATATATTAAAATATTATAACTATTTTAAAGAAAAATAAAGGACAATAACAATTGTTCCCCAGCTCCTAATAAAATTATTAAGAGATTATTAAAAGAGAGAAAAAATTTTTCATTAGATAGGATGGAAATATGATATTTATTGATACAGGCATCTTATCATATTATTTATCTGGAAATTTAAAAATCGGGAACATAAATAAATTAAATTTAATAAATTGGTTACAACGATATAAAATCATGCTTTTGATATTAGAACCATTAAGGGATAATAATTTTATCAATACACCAAGTTTTTTTTGATGGTTTGAAATGAACAGGAAAAAATTAGCTATTGATTTTCACAAATTCTTTAAATCATTGCGAAATAGAAAAAATCTCATCCTGCTCTTTTCCTATAACTTCAAAAATATTCATTTTAGATTTCAACTTTAGAAACATTAATTTCACCAGACATTAGTTTAGGAAGTAAAATATCTCTTGTTTTGGTTAATTTTTTATTTTCTATGCTGTTATTATAAATTTCTTCAAAAATTGGACTAACTATTAAATTAAACCTTTTCAAAACTTCGTTTGTTGGGTTTAATAATTTAATTTTTTTAACATTGGTATTGTTTATTGCTTGCATTGTTGTTCCTAAAGATAGATTGTTTTTCATAGTATCAAATTGATCTGACAATAAAAATGACCAAATATAATAAAAGCTATCTTTAGAACATTTGAGTCCACAAAATCCTGTTGAAAATATATACTTGTCAAGTATACTTTTCGAATATTCATCTATCATTATCAATTTTCTTGAATCTTTCATTTTAGCAAACCATGCACTTTTTGGAACTGGTTGCATATTAGCTCTACTCGGGCGATTATTATATGATATAATAGGCAGTACATTGTCTATTTTATCTTCATTAACATTAGCAGTAGCAACATAAAATTTACTACCTTTAAATTCTTGAATTCCAGAACTAATTATTTTAGAAAGTTTATTGCTTCCCAAATAATCAATTTCCCATTCAACAGGAATTTCACCAAAATCACTTGATTTAAATTCATTTTCTTTAAATGGTTCAAATTTTACAAACCATGACTTAAAAATTTCATTTACTTGTTGTTCTAAATTTTTATTTATCTTTTCATTATTTTCAATTTTTTCATCTAAATTGTTTAGAATAAATGCAATTTTTTCCTGTTGATAACATGTAGGAAGTTCAATTTCCAAGTTTAAAATGTCATTTTTGTTAATTGAACCAAAAATGGTTCCAGTTTCTCGATTAATTAAATTAACAATATTATACTTAAGCAAATAATAAAGAAAAATACTATTTTTATTTTTAAGATTCATTGCACATAAGCCACGACCTATACCAATATCTTGTTTTACAATATTTAAATCCCCAACAGGTGCTCTCACACTCATTAAAACATCATCTTTCTTAGCAATTTTCTTATTATTAGTGCAAAAAGTATTGAAATATGGAAACCTGTCTCCAAAAGTTCTATTTCCTTGTAAAAAAGGTAATCCTTCACTTTCATCGTTATAGAATTCAGATTTTGGAGATTGACCCATTGTAATATTAATAATTTCATCTAATTTAACTTTTTCCCAACCTTCTTTAAAATTTTCCATAACTTCTCATCCCATATATTTCTATGAGCTATTTTTACATTATTTTGATTTACCATAGCACATTACATAATTGTATCTATTTAAACATGACATAATAATTTTTAAACTTGTTATATTGGCATACATTTATCTATTGCATTCGTAGCTAATGTTCGTCTAAATTTGTGAGGATGTATTTTTATCCATATTTAATTTTTTTTCCTAATTTTCTTAATCTTGTTTCTACTCCACCAATTCCTAATCTATTGTATGGTTTTTGAAAGAAACAAAAAGTATTGGAATATTATCTATTCTATTCAATAAATATTCCATTAAATGAATTTAGTTCTTGCATCAAAGTAAACTTCTCGTTCACTTTCTCCTTTTCCAAATACTATACAATCTCTTTCATGAAAATTATAGTTACTAAATTATATATGATAGTAAATTATACATGATGGATTATAAAAACATTATGATAAAGATATAAATTACTTATATTATAGTGTTTCACAACTTATTTTTATATATATTCAACTTTTAATATAACTTTTAATGTATTCCACTTTTAAAAATATTTTGGAAATCCTATATGATCTATTTGTTTAATTATAAATTAAGTTTTATATTTTTTTATTTTTTTAATATTGATTATTGTAATATATTTATTTAAAAAATAATTTGTATAATTGTTACAATTCAATAATTAACAATTTTAATTAAAATAAATTTTTCATGAAACTCCAACTCAAAATTTAACATGAAAAATTTAATTTTGCAAAATGATTATGAAAAAAAGACTATAAAAATGATTATGAAAAAAAGACTATAGAATATAGTATATGTTTAATTATCATTGAATACTGAATCATGGAATAATGAAATAATAGTTTATATATTAATATTAATTAATTAAAATGTAAGAACATTAAAATTAATTAAAATGTAAGAATATTAAAATGTAAGAATACTGATAAAATGGAGATTATTCATGATTTTAGGGATTTGTGGAAGTCCAAGAAAGCAATCAACAGAATATGTTTTAAAATATGCTCTAAAAGAACTTGAAAAAGAAGGTTTCCAGAGTGAATTTTTCTTTGTTAGTGGTAAAAAAATAGAGCCATGTTTACATTGTGATTATTGCTTGAAGAATAAAGAATGTATTCAAAAAGATGATATGTTTGAAGTTTATGACTCAATAAAAAATTCAGATGGAATAATTATGGCATCCCCAATTCATAATGGTGGAATTACAGCACAATTAAAAGCTGTTATGGACAGATGTAGAGCATTATATGCAATTGATATGAATATATTGAGAGGTAAGATTGGAATGTCAATTACAGTGGGTGGTGATAGAATTGGGGGTCAAGAATTAGCTATTCAAGAAATAAACACCTTTTACATATTGAATGGAATTATTCCAGTAGGAGGAGGAATGTATGGAGCAAATTTAGGATCATGCTTCTGGTCTCAAGATGATGTAGAAAATATTAAAAAAGATGAATATGGTTTCAAAGCTTTGGATAAAACATTAAAATTCTTTATTCAAACTTATAACCAATTTAATAAATAATATAAATTTGATAATTAAAAATTTAATTATTAATATTTTGAATATATAAATAAGTTACAATAAACTTAATATTAATTACTCAATGCTGTCAACTTAAGAATTTTTGATTAAGATTTCTACTAAAATCTTGTTTATAAAAGCTTCATTTTTAATTTCAATTCAAGTTTAAAAAAATAATTTTCTTAAGTTGACAGTATTGATTCTAATACTTTATATTTATATATTCTAATACTATATATATTATATTATAAATATTATTTTATTATTATAATATATTAAAAATATTATTATTATAATAAATTATAAGAAATGTATCTAACAATTATTTTTATCGAAATTTTCAAGTTTTCTATTTCACACAAATAATGGACACAAATAATGGATATTAAAATAAACTTTAAATTAGAATTAAATAATAAAAATCGAATTGTTGGATGGTATCATGAAAAAATAAAATAAATAGGAAAAATAAATTGTTAATGAAATCGTATTATTATGGAGTTGTTAATATTTCAGAACCACAAAAGGAAGAAAATAAAATAGAACCACAAAAGGAAGAAAATAAAATAGAACCACAATTGAAAGAAAATAAAATAGAAATAAATGGTTTAAGTGGATCAATTACAGATATTAAAGTAGTTCCTGCATATGATCTTTGTTGGAAAGGAAAAAGGTATTTACTTAGTGCTAAAAAGTTTAATCTTATAAATGCAATTAATATTTATAGTTCAATTAGTAAATCAACAAAAGCTTTAGGAGTTTCATATAGAACTACTTTTAATTATATTAATGATATCCAGGACAATTTAGATATTAAACTCTTCATTGGACACAGAGGAGGATTAGGTGGAGGTGGATCTGCAAATCTCACATCCGATGGTAAAAAAATTTTAAAAGCATGTGTAGCTGTTAATACTATAATTGAACTTCATAAAGGATTTAATGAAATTGAAACCGTTGTTAGTAATTTTGATAAAAATAATAACATGATGGAAATTAAAATTGATGAGGATTATAACATAAAATTGCCATTAAAAGAAGAATACTCTGTTGGAGATAAGGTTTTAGCACTGATTAGCTATGAAGATATATTTATAACACTTAAATCGTGCCAATCAAGTGTTAGAAATATTCTTAAGGGAAATATCAGTGAAATGAAACTTATTAACCATATGCTAAGAATAAAAGTGAATGTGGGAAATGTTGGATTTTATTCTGACATCACAAAACTTTCTTCTGATGAGTTAAATTTACAATTAGGTAAAGAAGTTTATGTTTGCTTTAAAGCAATGGGTATAGCCTTGTTAAAATTATAATTTACCTATAAAATTCTCAATATGGTATTTTTTCTTATTAATTTAGGTGGGATTAATATATTAAAAATTTATGTTGATGAAAATAAATGTATTGCCTGTGGAGATTGTAAAGATATTTGTCCAAAAGGAGATATAATTTGGTCAATAAATAAAATCGCACATGCATCCAACTTAGGATACTGTCATGTGTGTACAATATGTGCTTCAAGATGTCCTACTGGAGCTATTTTAGTAGATAGAAATGCTCCTGGTGATGATAAAGCTGAAAGAAATAATCAACCTCATGAAGATGATTTAATAGGGTAAAATGGTGATTAAATGAATAGAATAGCCGAAATTAAAAGAAAAACTTCTGAAACAGATATTAAAGTTAGGATTAACTTAGATGGAAAAGGGAACTACAATATTGATACTGGCATTAATTTCTTTAATCATATGATTGAATCTTTTTCAAAGCACAGTTTTTTTGATTTAGATGTTAAATCTATTGGAGATATAGAAATTGATGACCACCATACAATTGAAGACACTGGAATGGTTTTAGGTGAAGCTTTCTTAAAAGCACTTGGTGATAAAAAAGGGATAAGAAGAATGGGTCATGCGATTGTTCCAATGGATGATTCACTTTCCACTGTAGCTATTGATATTAGTGGTAGAAGTTATAGTTTAGTTGATATTTCGTTTAACAGTTATAAAATAGGTGATATGAGTTCCGAAATCATACCTCACTTTTTTGAATCTTTCACCAAAACATCTAAAATAAATGTCAACATTAAGGTTCTTGGCACTAATGACCATCATAAAGTGGAATCTCTTTTTAAAAGTTTTGCAAAGGCATTAAAAGAATCAACAAGAATAGAACATGACCAAATTCCCAGCACCAAAGGTGTTATTTAAATCAACCCTAAAAAGAGCTGTGAATGATTTATTAAATAATTTAGCTATTGTAATTATAGTCATTATGGAAAAATTCTTAAATTTTAAAACAATGAATTTTTTTATTGAACTTATAAATAAATATAAATGTTTAATTTCTAAATTAAATAGTTTATAATCTACTATTAATTTAAATAGTTTATAATATATTATTAATTTAAATATGAAATTTCAAGATGAATTAAGTTTTGATTAAAACAATTGTGCAACATCCTCTCTTAATAAATAATTTTTTTAAAAATAAACATTATTAAAATATATTTGTTTAAAATCAATTATATTATTTAAAATAAGTTTATATTATTTAAAATAAGTTTATATTATTTAAAATAAGTTTATATTATTTAAAATAAGTTTATATTATTTAAAATAAGTTTATATTATTTAAAATTTA
>JAITPS010000038.1 GCA_031289325.1 Candidatus Methanovirga meridionalis | reverse complement strand
AAATAATATAAATTAATTTTAAATAATATAAATTAATTTTAAATAATATAAATTAATTTTAAATAATATAAATTAATTTTAAATAATATAAATTAATTTTAAATAAAAATTTTTAATACTATTTAATTTTAAATAATATAAACTTATTTTAAATAATATTTTTTAATAATATTTAATTTTAAAAAGAATTATTCATTAAGAACTTTATCAAAATCAATATAATTGAATTTAAAAAATATTCATTTTTATTTAAGAAAAAAATCTTAAATTATAAAAATTTAGTAAAATTTAGTAATATAACTATTGTTATATTTTTTTCATATATAAATGTTTTTAATATTATTCCATATTAAAAAATGTCAAAAAGTATTGTAGTTTTGAGATTTTATATATGGAGAAAATTGGAGACTTTCTAAATTAGAAAAATTTCAAATAAAATTTTGAATTTTCAATCCTGAGAAATATAGTATTATTTAAATAAAACTTACAACATAAATATAAGAATAAATCAGATAAATTATTCCAATAGATGATGTTATGTTAACACAAATTAAAATTTCAAATTTCAAAAGCTTTAATGATGCAATTATTAATTTAAATGATTTAAATGTCTTAATAGGAAGTAATATGTCAAGCAAATCTAACTTTATAAATGTCTTTAAATTTTTAAATTGTATTGTTAACAATGGGTTAGATAATGCAATATCCACACAAGGAGGGATTAAATATTTAAAAAATCTCAATAATACTTGGAAAGTTCCATTAGAAATATCACTTAAAGCAAAGGAAAATTTTTCATTTCCTTTAATAAAAAAAAATGTAATGTATCATGTTGAAATTTTTGATTTAGAATATTCTATTCAGTTAAAATTTAAAGAAAATTTAGAACATTATGAAATTGTGAACGAAAAAATTGTATTAAAAGGGATTTTCTATAAGTCAAAAATTAAGCCTCGTAAAGGATTCATTAAGGCTAATGAAATCAAAAAACATAAAATTGGTAAGCAATATAATATTGAATTTGTAATGTCTAATTCAAAAGGAGAAATAGATACAAAATTAGTTAAGGAAAATAATTTAATAACTAAAGAGGACATAATACCAAAGCATATAATTAGCTTGGTAGAAGCTATGATAAAACAAGATCCTGAAATATCTATCTTAAATTCCCCATTATCAGATTTACCCATAAGATGGAGTTCAATTTTTAGAGATATTACTTTTTATGATATTGATCCTAAAATATGTAAACAACCAACAAAAATTAATGGTGAAAAACAAATAAAAGAAAATGGAGAGAATTTAGCTATTACAATCAAAGAAATCATGAAAAAGAATAGATCTAAATCTCAGTTTTTAAATTTAATAAAAGATTTATTACCTATAATTCAAGATATTGGCACAGAACAATTTATTGATAATAATATGATCTTTAAACTAAATGAGAAATATTCTGAAGAAAGTTTTATTCCTGCAGAATTAACTTCTGATGGTACTAATAATTTAATTGCATCCATTATTGCGTTATATTTTACAAAAACTAATTTAATTTTAATTGAAGAGCCTGAAAGAAATATACATCCTAAACTCATATCAAAATTAGTTCAAATGATGGAAGAAGCTTCCCATAGAAAACAAATAATTGTCACAACCCATAATCCAGAATTATTAAAACATGTGAATATTGAAAATATTCTTTTCATTTCAAGAGATGAAAATGGCTTTTCGACTATTTCTAATCCCTCTGAAAATGAACATGTTAAAATGTTTTTAAATGAAGAAATAGGTATCGAAGATTTATTTATTGATAATTTGTTAATGTGATAGTCATGACTAATAGAAAGTTAGTATTTTTCCAGATTAAAGGAAAGTTCAATATCAAAATTAGAGGAAGATTCAATATTAAAAAAAGTAAAAATTTATCGTGTTATTGCTCAAAAGAGGATTTTGATAGATCATTAAATTCTAAAGGTAATAAAATAAATTCTTTTATAGAACTACTGAAATATTTTGATTTTAATTCAGCTATTGAAAATAATAATTCTTTTAAATATTTCATTGAAAAATTAAAATTAGTATAATATTGAGAATAACATGGTGTCTCAAAAATATGCAAAAAAATATGCAAAAAATCACTCAAATATTATAAAATCATAATAAACCAAACTATGTTTCTAAAAGTACATCTAATTATATTATTTTTAAACAATATTTCACACAATTTTCAACATTAAATAAATATATATACTAAATTGTATAATAGTATAAATTAGTGATTTCATACAATTAACTTTAAATCCAAATTAACTTTAAATCCAAATGAAAATTTTAGTGGAATGGAAAGCATTTAAAAAAATTAATCAAATTAATCGATTCAAGAAATTTTTCAAAAGATATATAAAAACAGATTAACAAGTGTTGAACTGGAAGAATGTATCAAAAAAGAAAAAGTAGTAGCAGATGCATACTTTAAAGCCTTTAATGAAGTAAACAAAAGAAATAACAAAGAATTAATATTAATATCAAATGTTGAATGAAATGTTCTCTGTTAAATTTTATAACAATACAAAAGTTTTAATTAATTTCAATAAAGATTTTAAAAAATGTTCAAATGAAATAAAGGAATTAAATTTTGCTAAATTTGAGTCTAATAGTAAATAATGGAAATCAAATGATATAATGGTATTATCTAACTTATTATAGTCAATCCAACTCATTATAGTCAAAAAAGGATAAAAAATTGATTTCAAAAGCTATAATATGTCAAAAACACCAAAATAAAATGTAGTCCTGATGGGAGATTAAATTATGGTAGGAGAAAAACTATGCCCTAAATGTGGCAAATCCATGAAAGATGGAGATTTATACTGTGAATGGTGTGGAACTAAAATAAATTCTTCAAGAAATGGTTTAATTGAAAAATATTTTAATGAAAAATATTTTAATAAATTTTTAGATTTATTTAAGAAGAATAGTGTACGAAAAGTTGTCAAAGATGGACAAATAGAGTATGAAAGGTATAGACGATATAGTAAACTTAGATTATTTATAGGACTCATAGTTCTTTTTTTTGTGCTGTTTGCACTGGCTGGAGGAGGCAATAACTCTACAACTACAGAACAACCTAAAATATCTACAACTACAGAACAACCTAAAATAATTGAAGGTGCAATAACAAATATTACTGATGTTACTTTGAATATTCGTGATAGTGAAACGGATTATAGTAAAGATAATTACAGTAGTCTTGATTACATCCTATATTATTCTTATGGAGATCTTAAATTTGATGTAACAACGAATGGTTCAATTTATAATTATACAACAAATGTTAAATTTTACAATGGTGATAAACTATTATCAACTTATATAAAATCACCATCCTCGTATTCATCCTCGGATTATACACTAAATTCTGGAATTAATCATGTTTCATTAGATATGTCTAATAAGGGCAGTGGTAGTGAATATTTACCAGATAATGGAACAATTACTGATATAATTATTGTATTAGAAGCTAAGGTTGATGGTGTTAATACTAAATTATTCGAGACCCCTAAAGTTAATGTTGGTAGTGTTAAACTACGTTACTTTCATTCATAGAACATGAAAAAAATGGGATCAAATGATAATTCGCACACTTCTATAAATTTTGGGGAATGGTTATAAATATTCTTACTTTTCTTCAAGTGAAGTTTATCATACAAAAAATTGTGGTCACCTATTAATTAATGAATTTTATTGAAGATGATAGAAATGGCAAACTTAAGTTGGAAACAAATAAACTCATTGTGGATAATATTTGTGTTTATTCCTTTTATTAATGCTTTAGCATTTATTTATGTTGGATTAAAAGCTAAAAAGAAACTATGGATAGAAGTAGGAGTAGGCATATTTATTTTAGAGTGGTTAGTACCTGCATTGGCAGCATGGGTATGGTTTGGAGGAATAATCTATGCATTCATAATCTCGAAAAAATTTTTAGATATTATTGGTGATGAAAATTTTAATAATAGTAAGGCTGAAATGAATGATCCTATTGAAACAAATGCAACAAGATCATCACCAGAACATATTAATGTAGCAGACCCAGTAGATAATACTCCTAAAAATAAGAAATACTGTTCAAAATGTGGAGCCGTTGTAAGTTCAAATACAATTTTTTGTGGTAAGTGTGGATTTAAAATAAAAGAAGATATTTTAGAACCCGAACCAATGAAAACTGATTCTTCTAAAAATATCCATTCACTTAAAATTCATGAAAGTGAGATTCGTGAATTAGAAGTTTCATATAAAATCAAAGAAAAAAATGCTCGTGAACTAATTGAAAAACATTTTGCTCCACCTCAACTTACTTATTATAGATTTATAGGAGTAATAGATGATTCTAATCAAATTTTTTATAATAATGTGGAATCAACATTGAATATAATTAATTTAGCTACAGGACACACACCAAAAGTTGATGGAGAAATTAATAAAAGGTTGGATAGATTAAAATCAATTATAGAAAAAATTGATGAATTAACAAATGAAATGGCTATTAATTTAAGTAATTCCAATGAATCTTATTCTGATGAAATAAAAGATTTATTAGAGGATATGGAAGAACTTGTTGACTCTGTAAAAGAATATTCATGATAATTTTTTTTATTAAATTACTTAATTTTAAATATTAATTTATAAAAATCTATAAAATTAAATAAAAATTAAATAAAAATTAAATAAAAATTAAATAAAAATTAAATAAAAATTAAATAAAAATTAAATAAAAATTAAATAAAAA
>JAITPS010000035.1 GCA_031289325.1 Candidatus Methanovirga meridionalis | reverse complement strand
TTGAACGATAAATTTTTTTATTAAATTATTTAATTTTAAATATCAGTTTATAAAAATCCATAATTTTAAATTTTAATTAATATAAATAATTTTTAATTAATATAAACGAATTTTAAACTAATATTTTTTAATAATATCTAATTTTAAAAAAAAGCTATTTATTAATAACTTTATCAAAATTACTATAATATAAATAATTAACTAAATTATTTCCTATTAAATCTATAAATAAACTATAATAAAGTAATTAAGATTTTTTAGGGAATTGTAATAAATTTTAAGTTATGATATCTCTTTAATATATTATATTGAATGTTAATATGAGGATTTAAACATGGAAAGTATGAAACAAGAAGAAAGTATGGAATAAGAAAAAATTGAAAAACAATGAAAACAAATTTACAGTGTCGATTTAAAATTATTAAAATTTATCAGATGTTTAAGATTTTCCATACATGACCGTAAAATTATAATATTTATAAAGTAAATCAAAATCATTGAATCCAGCATTTTTAAACCATTTAAATTGGTCTTTTAAGGTAGCTGGATTATCATATATCATTCGTTTATAAGCATTTTCTATTTCATTATTTTTTAAAGAACTATTTTCAATACATTCTTTCCAATATTTATTAAATCTAATTTCAATAGCTGTGGATTGGCTTAAACTTTGATCTGCATTAAGAAATATTCCACCTTTATTATTAATTAAGCCATGTACTTTTTTATATAATTTTGCTTTATTACAATCTGATAAATGATGAATAGAAAGAGAAGAAATAACAATATCAAACTTTTCATTAAATTCATGACTAAGATAATCATCAACAATATATTCAACATTAGAATAGTCCTTAAATCTTTCTTTAGCTAGTTGAAGCATCTCAGAAGATAAGTCAATCAATGTTAAACTTGATTTAGGGAATTTATTTAATACAAATGAAGAAAATAAACCAGTTCCAGCTCCAAGATCTAAAACTTTAGGATCATCATATTTGAATTCTAAAAAATTTATTCCCGATTTATAAAAATCATCAAAACAATGGATTAATTCTCTTCTTTGACCATCATACTCTTTTGAAACTTTATCAAATTCTTCTTTAAGATCCATAATAACACAATTACTAATGGAATACAAACTTAAAAATATCGTCCATCAATTAATTAGATTAATAAATTAATAATACTTAAATAAAATGAAATATTCAATTACTGGTAACATTTATCATCTTTTATAGGATATTAAATAAATATTATCTTTCAGCATATAAATAAACTTAATAATTGAAAAATTGGAGGATGTGTAAAATCCAATTGATAAATTATTATTTTTAACTTTTTACTCAATGGAAGGTATTTTTAAATAAACATTTGAATGTATATTATAATAGCTGGAACAATAAGAACACCCATTAGATGGGATTTACTAACACCAACATAATGAGGAATTAAACCTAAAGCTGTTGAACTTATCAAAGCTAAGCTGAGATATAAAATTGGACCATTGTAAATAATTATAAAAAAATATAAAATCCCTACCATTAAAAGAATAGCTATTATAGATAGTTTCTTATAATCTACACCAGCCATAAACTTAGAAAAACTGTCACCTATTTTTAAACATAAAATTAAAGATATTGAAACTGCAACAAGTGATGCGAAAGTAAAAATTAAGAGATGGTTAATTGAAAAGTTTTCAATTATGTGTGACATGTAAACAGCTATTCCACTTCTTGGATTTCCAATTAAATAAATACAATAAAGAGAAAAAATAGTATCACTTGTATTTAAACCACTTATAGCTGTTAAAAAATTCTTTGTATTGTTTTCCTCATCTGAACCACTAATTTCTTGAGCTAAAATTCCACCTTGTGCAGGTCCAAAACCAGGTAAAAAACCTAAAATTGCACCTGTTGTACCTCCTGCAAAAATTCCTTTCAACATGTCTTTATTTAAATAAAGTTCATAAAATCTACTTTGATGGGGAATAATAGAATTCTGATTTAAACTAAATAAAATTGTACTAATACCAAAAAGACCTGTAAATAAACACATCAATGATAAATTTGAGGAAATAGGTGTTTGAAATATTCCCCAACCTAATATTCCTGAAAGAATAAAAATAGCTGAACTATAAAATAGTGATGTTTTTCCATGGCTTAACCTACATATTAAATAAATTGATGCTGAAAGTAAAATTATCCAAGTGTAGGGTTTAATAATATTTTGAAGTGGTGGAAGGATAATTGCAAATAAAGGAAGTAAAGCTATTGTAACAAGTATTGCACCATATCCACCAACTGTAACAATTCTTATTGCTTCTTTACCTCTACCTTCTAAAACCATTTTATGTCCTGGAAGGATAGTTAAAGCTGTTCCTTCATCTGGAACACCAAGAAATATTGATGGAACAAATTCTATCATGGCATGGGTTATGGACATGGATACCAATAGAACACATAAAAATTCTGGTGATGTAAAACTTAATAAAAAAGTCGATGATGTAAATATTATGGCTCCTGCAGTATTTACATGAATTCCTGGAATTAAACCAGTTAGACAACCACAAATAATTCCTAAAAAACAAGCTATTAAAAGATCTAAAATCTTATCACCAGCAATATTATTAAACTATCATAAATATTATTCCTAATTGGAACGATATTAATATCTAAACCATATATTTCTCATTAAAAATTTTTTAATTAGTTTTTTATCATTTATTTCTATTAATTGTAAATGATAATATATAAACAATACTTACAAGAAAAATAATAGCTTTAAGAAAAATAATAGTTCTAAGAAAAATAATAGTTTTAAGAAAAATAATAGTTTTAAGAAAATTTTAATATATTTTTTAACAATTGCTTTTTTAAGAATTAAAATGTTGACCAATGATTATTTTTATCAAAATTTTTAATATTCTATTTCATAAATAAAAATATTCTATTTCATAAATAAAGAGATTAATAAACTTTAAATAAGAATTAATGTATAAAAAATATTTATATTTAAATTAAAATAATATTATAAAATTATATTATTTTTAGATTATAGTTGTGGAAAAAATGTTTTTAATTATAGTCATCATGAAAAAGTTCTTAAATTTTGAATAATAAATTTTTTTATTAAATTAATTAATTTTGAATATTAATTTTGAATATTAATTTATAAAAATCTATAATTTTAAATTTTAATTAATGTAAACTTATTTTAGTTAATATAATTATTTTTGAATTAATATTTTTTAATAATATTTATTTTTAAAAAAATTATTTATTAAGAACTTTATCAAAGCTACTATAATCACTTATTTTTAAGTATCTTATTTTCAAAAATTTATTTTCAATTTAGGAGAATGAATTCTCTGTTTTTAAAAATTTCAATTAGGATTAAATTAATTTTTTAAATAATAATTTTTATTTCTTTATTTTTAAAAATAATAACTATAATTTTTTTAATTAAAAATTTAATAATTATATTTCATTTTTAAAAAATTCATTATTGAATTTGTTCAATTAGAAACAGAAAATCTTAGATATTTAAGTTATCTTTGATAACAAATCTTTGATTTTATTTATTGAAATTTTTTATTTCAAGTAGAAACACATAGTTTTTATTACTAATGTTTTAAAAAAATAGTGATTGATATTTCACATCAATCGTCTAATATCTTGAACTTCAACACTACTAATACCATCTAATTTCTTTAATTTTTCCTCCACAATTTCAGTTCCTCCTTCTTCATCTCCAACAACGAACATTACTTTAAGAGCCACTAAACCAAAAGCCACTGGCTCTTCTTCAATATTATGAAGTTCAGATTCTTTAGGAATTGCAGATTTAATTTCTTCTTTCAATGATTCTAAATTAATTTCTGGATCTTTTGGCATTACTTTAACGGTTGCAACAACATCTCCCATTCAAATTCCTCCATTGGATTATAATAACATTAATAATTAAGGACCTGTAAATCCACACTCACATTTGTAAGTATGACCAAAAGTACGACATTTATCGCATCTATAAATCATTTTACTACATTCTGGACATTCAAATTTAACATAAGGATCGATCAGTGGAATTTCTTGCTTACATGATGTACATTCTATTTTTTCCATTTTATTTACCTCTAATATAAGTGTATTTAAAATCATGATTGTTTTTATTAAGTTTAATAATAGATAAAACTCTTTCAGGGAAGTTCCCATTTACAACAAAACAATCAGACCCGAATTTAATTAAAATCTCAGGTAACATTAAATCAATTGATGATTCATCAAAGGATAAGAGTTTTTTTGCATCAATTTCATTAATAAAAATTGAATTTTTAAGACCTGGTTTTCGGGTATATATACCATTGACATTTGTAGTTATTAAAAGTTTCGATTTTAAAAGATGTGATATATATGCAGATATAGAGTCAGAACTTACTTTCCATGAATGTTCTAAAGGATTTTTCTCATTTAATATCTTAGAAGTGGTTAAAATAGGAATTTCACCATTTTTAGATATTTTTTTTGCATCATCAAGACTATCAACAATTTTTGTAAATGTCAGTTTATCATTCAATAATTTGGATGTTACATCCATAGTATTAATAGCTGTTTGGTGAGTCACATCCTTAGAAAATTTAATTTTTTTATCATATTTTCGAATAAGATTGGCAAATTCTCCACCACCAGTAATTATTAAAGAATTTGTTTCTTTAATAGCTTTAGCTACTTTAATAGCTTGCTCTGGAAATAAACTTCCACCAATTTTAACCACCCATTCAATAATCATATTCACTCCATTAAAACTTAACAAATAATTGGTTGTGAAACATTTAAACTAAATTTGCTTCTTTTTTAGTAAAAGCTATTGCAGTTAGACTTATTGTGACTATCATGAATATTGTAAGCACAATTAAATTTAAATGTAATGGTAAAGTAGGATTACCCAATAATATTCCTCTTAATCCATCAACACCATAAGTTAAAGGATCTAAATAAACAATAAAATTTAACCAAGCTGGTAACCCAGTAACTGGGAATAATGCTCCACTTAAAAGAAATATTGGCATGACTACAAAAGTCATTATTAGGTTAAATCCCTCTGTACTCTCCATTAAAGAAGCCATTAATAATCCTAAACTGGATAATCCCATAGATATCAACATGCACAGACAAATAGATGAAATAAATGTAGTTACATTCATTGGAACATTAACAATAAAAGAAAGCAATAAAAGAATTCCTGATTGCATAATAGCACTTGTACTTATTCCTAAAGCTTTTCCAAAGATTATTGATGATCGTGATAATGGAGCCACCATAATTTCTTTTAAAATCCCGTATTGTTTATCTATTAATAGTCCAATACCTCCTGATATACTTACAAAAAGTATTGATTGTGCTATTATTCCAGGATATATAAATGCTTGATATCCTCCTGTTGACCCAATATTGATTGAAGAACCAAGACCAACCCCAAAAATTAAAATCCATATAAGAGGTGTTATAATGGAAGTTATAATTCTTGATTTATGACGAACAGTTCTTCTTATTTCCCTTAACCATATTTGATATATACTTTCAAGTTCACCCATAATATCTAATCCCCCAATTTATTATCCTATATTTTTAATTATCTATCAATTTTATAACCCGAATATTTAATAAACACTTCTTCTAAACTTGGTTGTTTTAACTCGATGGATTCAATATTTATATCATTGGTTTCTGCAATATGAACAATTTCTGGAATTAATTTAGCTCCTTTATCAACTGAAAGACGAATTTCAGAGCCATCATAATTTAACTCATTAACAAATGATTGATTTTGAAGAATGTCTTTTAATTGATCATTTTTAAGACTTTTTAATATTATTGTATCTATTTTTAATCCAGCTTTTAGGTTACTTGGAGAATCAGCTTTTACAATTTTTCCATGATTAATAATAGCTATTTCATCACATAAACTATCGGCTTCTTCAAGATAATGTGTTGTTAAAAGAATTGTAATATCTATATTGTTTCTCAAATTCTTAATGTATGACCAAATATTTTTTCTTGTTGGAACATCAAGACCTAAGGTTGGTTCATCTAAAAATAAAACTTTAGGATGATGAATCAATCCTCTTCCTATTTCAAGCTTTCTTTTCATTCCTCCAGAGTAATTCTTCACTTTTGCATCGATTTTATCTCCAAGATCTATTAATTCTAAAATATCATCAATACGGTCTTGACGAATATCTTTCTTAACACCATAAAGAGCAGCATGCATTTCAAGATGTTCTCGACCAGTTAAAACATCATCCAATGCTCTATTTTGAAAGACAATTCCAACTGATTTTCTAACATTATGCGATTCTTTAACTATATCATAACCATTAACAATAGCTGTTCCTTTTGTAGGGGAAAATATTGTACATAACATGGATATTAATGTACTTTTTCCAGCACCATTTGAACCTAATATTCCATAAGCCGAATTTTTAGGAACTTTTAAATTCACACCATCAACAGCTCTAAAATCATCATAATCCTTAGTAATTTCCTTTGTTTCAATAACATAATTACTCATATTAATTTTATCTCCATAAGTTAATAGATATTTATAGTGATAATTATTTATTAAATATAGTAATAATTATTTATTAAATATTATTTATTTGCTAATGTTGCATATAAATATTTCTATTTCATATTTCATATTTATCAATGATTAATTAAGCAATTTTAAATCTTTAGTAATTTTATCAATGAGTAAATCTTCATCAGGTCCTATGCCTAAACATGTTATTGTTGATGGTGGAAGTTCAGTCCTTCCTTGATCTATAACTAAGCAATTAGGAAGATTATTTAAAATAGCTGATTTTTGAACTTCTAATAATTCTTCTAAATTATCAACTCTCAGAACTATCTTTGCTTGTCCATTGGTTTCCCATTTTTGGATTTTTTCTTTATCAGCTTTTTTATATGAACCTAAACAAGCATGGCATGATTGGGCAGCTGTTTTACCTTTAGACATTTTAAGATCTCTTCGTACAATAATAATTTGTTTCATTAGAACACCAAAAACTAAATCATTGAACAAATAATTATAAATTAAACTGAATTTTTTATTCAAACAAAATATAACAAATAAAATATAACAATGTTTCTAAATTAAAGATTTTTTAAATTAAAGATTTTTTAAATTAAATTTAAAGTAGCAATGTTAATTATTTTAATATTCATAATATAGATAGATTTTTTCAAAATCATTATAACTTTTTCAAAATCATTGTAATTAATATATTATCATTTAATTAAATAATCCAATTAAAGGATTATTAAATTATTTAAACTCTAATTAAAGAAGAATTATTTATTTATCTATTTCTTTCTATTTTTTAAAATTTGATAATAAATAAAAAATAATCAAATAAAAATAAAAATATTTAATATAAAATCATTATAAATAAAAATATTTAATATAAAATCATTATAAATAAAAATATTTAATATAAAGTCATTATAAATAAAAATATTTAATATAAAATCATTATAAATAAAAATATTTAATATAAAATCATTATAAATAAAAATATTTAATATAAAATCATTATAAATAAAAA
>JAITPS010000221.1 GCA_031289325.1 Candidatus Methanovirga meridionalis | reverse complement strand
TTATATGAGTTTGTATTTCCATTATATGAGTTTGTATTTCCATTATATGAGTTTGTATTTCCATTATATGAGTTTGTATTTCCATTATATGAGTTTGTATTTCCATTATATGAGTTTGATAAAGTTCTTAATAAATGATTTTTTTAAAAATGAATATTAGTAAGAAATATTAATTTAAAATTATTTATATTGATTAAAATAAGTTTATATTATTTAAAATTTAAAATTATTGATTTTTATAAATTAATATTTAAAATTAAATATAATGGATTCTATAAAGTTTTTAATGAATAATTTTTTTAAAAATAAGGATTATTAAATGATATTAATTTATAATTAGTTATATTGATTAAATTATTTTTATATTGATTAAATTATTTTTATATTATTTAAAATTTAAAGTTAATGATTTTTATAAATTAATATTTGAAATTATGGATTTTTATAAATTAATATTTAAAATTATAGATTTTTATAAATTAATATTTGAAATTATGGATTTTTATAAATTAATATTTGAAATTATGAATTTTTATAAATTAATATTTAAAATTATGAATTTTTATAAAATGATGTTTAAAATTAAATATAGTAGCTTTGATAAAGTTTTTAATGAATAATTTTTTTAAAAATAAGGATTATCAAAAAATATTAATTTATAATTAGTTATATTAATCAAAATGTATTTATATTATTTAAAATTTAAAGTTATAGATTTTTGTGAAGTAATATTTAAAATTAAATAATTTAATAAAAAAATTTATTATTATTTAAAATTTAAGAACTTTTTCATAATGACTATAATCCAATAATAAACACTTCAAAGATGAACTAATAAATTTAAAGATGAAATTTAAATCTACTATATGATTTTATAAAAGAGTGATAAAGTGAAGTTTGTTATCGATGAAAGAGGTAAAAAATATATTTTAAATGATGAAATTGATTTTCAATCTGATTTAGGAATAATTAAAAAAGAAGATATTAAAAAATCGAGTATTGGGGACAAGTTAATCACACATCTTAACAAGGAATTTAAAGTTATTAAACCTAATATAAATGATTTCATTGAATTAATGAATAGGCAGTGTTCAATATTAATTCAAAAAGATATTGGTGTTGTACTGGCTCATACTGGTATAGGATCAGGAGACAGAGTTGTTGATGCAGGGACAGGAGCAGGAGCAATATTATTACATTTTGGAAATGTTGTTGGTGATAGTGGAATGGTTTACAGTTATGAAATAAGAGAAGATTTTACTAAAATAGCTAAAGAAAATATAGATTTATTTGGTTTAACCAACATTCAAATTAAAAATAAAGACATTAAAAAGGGAATTGATGAAGAAAATATTGATTTAGTGTTTTTAGATCTTATAAAACCTTATGAGGTGATTGAAGAGGCATATAAATCATTGAAATTAGGGGGATGGGTAGCAATTTATGGTGTTTATCTTGATGGAATTCAAATCTCACACAGAATTCTTAAAAAAGTTGGTTTTAAAAATATTTCGATTATTGAAACCTTAAATAGAGAATATGAAGTTAAAACTCATGGTATAAGACCAAAAACACGAATGGTTGGTCATAGTGGTTATTTATTATTTGCTCGTAAATTATAATCTTAAATAGCTTTAATTTAATGTTCTATACATATAATGAGTGAATATTGCAAAAATAATTTCTTCAAGTTTGAAAGATTTTTTATTTTTTAAGAGAAAATCTTTGATCTTTCTTGATTTATAGTTAAAGGAAGTTTTAAAGAATTTATCATGAAACAATGTTCAAATCTTTATTAATGAATTTTATTAGTAATTTTAGAGTTATGTTAAATGTTTTCATTAGTAAAAACTTGAAAAATGTCTTTTGATTAAAATTTCTACTAAAATCTTGTTTATAAAAGTTTCACTTTTAATTTCAATCCAAGTTTAAAAAAATAATTTTCTTAAGTTGGCAACATTGTATATTAATTTATAAAATATAAATTATAAATAAATTTGTATGGTCTAAATTTTTTCTGCCTAAAAACCAAGTTTCCAGATTTTAAATTCTCTTTTTAAGTGCCATAAGAATTAAAAATTTTTAAACTACATGAAATAAAAGAGTTGGTATCGAAAATAACTTAGAAAAATCGAAAATTCAGCATTTTTTAGTTAAAATTAGAGTTTTTAAAGTGTGAAAATTTGATTCCAAACTATAAGTATTAGTATATTGTTAATGATTAATAATAAATAAAGAAAAATATTTGAGGGATAAAAATTTTTAATCTTAAAAATGTAATTTCAATAAAGGACTTTAAAAAAGAAGATATTAAGTTCATATTAAATGAAGCATCTAAGCTTGAAAAAATAGCTAAATCTCAAGAGACTTCCAACGAATTATTTGGTAAGATCCTGGGAGTTATGTTTTTTGAAGCTTCTACAAGAACAAGGTTATCTTTTGAAACCGCTATGAAAAGACTTGGAGGTAATTGTATTGGGTTTACAGGAAGTGATGATAGTTCAATTATTAAAGGAGAAACAATTGCAGACACATCTAAAATGTTTGAAAGTTATAGTGATGCTATATTGATTAGGCATCCTTTAGAAGGTGTTGCAAAATTTGTTTCAGATATTGTTGATGTTCCAGTTATTAATGCTGGGGATGGTGCAGGTCAGCACCCAACCCAAACACTTTTAGATTTATATACTATAAAAGAAGAATTTGGCAAAATTAAGAATTTAAATATTGCATTAATTGGCGATTTGAAGTATGGTCGTACTATTCATTCATTATCTTATGCACTTGGAATTTTTGGGGCTAAAATGCATTTTATATCTCCAAATGAACTTAAAATGCCTGATGAAATTCTTTATGATCTTAAAAAGAAAAAGATATCTTATAATGAAGTTAATAACCTTAGAGATGTTATCGATGATTTGGATATTATTTATATTACAAGAATTCAAAAGGAAAGATTTCCAGACCTTGAAGAGTATGAAAAAATAAAGGATAGTTACATAATTGATAGAAATCTGATTGAAAATAAGGATTTGATTGTTATGCACCCATTACCAAGAATTGATGAAATCAATCATGATGTTGATAATACAAAATATAATAAATATTTCAAACAAGCATTTAATGGTGTTCCAGTCCGAATGGCTATTTTAAAGAACCTGATTAAAAGATAACTAATATTTAAATAGTTACTTGTTTACTTTTATAATTTCAGTCCATTAAATCGGAAGAATTTTAAATCAAAAATAAATATAATAGTTTTGATAAAGTTCTTAATAAATAATTTTTTTAAAAATAAATATTCTTAAAACATATTAATTAAAAATCATTTATATTAATTAAAAATCATTTATATTAATTAAAATTTAAAATTATAAATTTTTATAAATTAATATTTAAAATTAAATATAATAGTTTTGATAAAGTTCTTAATAAATAATTTTTTTAAAAATAAATATTCTTAAAACATATTAATTAAAAATCATTTATATTAATTA
>JAITPS010000159.1 GCA_031289325.1 Candidatus Methanovirga meridionalis | reverse complement strand
GATATTTTATTTTCAGATATTTTATTTTCAGATATTTTATTTTCAGATATTTTATTTTCAGATATTTTATTTTCAGATATTTTATTTTCAGATATTTTATTTTCAGATATTTTATTTTTTCTTTGTTCAATATCTCTTTTAATATTTTGAATTCTTTTAGAGAGGAATTTATCTTCTCCTAAAACTAATTCAATAGCTTCTTTTAAATCTTCATCTTTTACTTTCGTGTGACTATTAAAAGCAGCTATTGTTTTTGAGGTTTTTAAAATAGAAATATCGCTTCTGTGACCTTCACTACCGTATTCCAGTGTTATTTTTGCAATAATTTCTAAAAATATTTCATTGATTTCAACTCCATCTAAAAATTTTATCGCTGAGATTATTCTACTTTGAAGTTTTATTTGTTCATCTTTGAATTTCTTATAAAATTCTTCAGGATTTTTCTCAAAATCGTCTTTTCTTTTCATGATCATTATTCTATCTTCAATATCTCTTATTCCTTCAGCTTCGACTTCAAGACCTATTCTATCAGAAAGTTGCCCTCTTAATTCACCTTCTTCTATGTTCATTGTTCCAACAAGAATAAATTTTGATGGATGGGAAATTGAAATTCCTTCTCTTTCTATAATGTTAATTCCATAAGCAGCAGCATCTAAGAGAACATCGACAAGACTATCATCAAGCAAGTTAATTTCATCAATGTAAAGAATGTTACGATTTGCTTTTGCTAATATTCCAGGCTCCAGTGCTTTAATTCCATCATGCAATGCTTTCTCAATATCTAAAGAACCAATTACTCTATCTTCAGTAGCTCCAAGTGGAAGCTCAACTACTTTCATAGGAATTTTAGATAATTCAACATCATCATCAGCAGTTTTATTATCTACTTTATAAAGTTCATACTCGAAATAGCTATTTTCATCGGCATTAAATGGTGAATTTTTAACAATATCTATTTTTGGAAGTAAATCTGCTAATGCTCTAACAGCTGTTGTTTTCCCTGTTCCTCTATCACCTTTAATCAAAACTCCACCAATGGATGGATTAATTGCATTTAAGATTAGTGCTTTTTTGATTTTATCTTGTTTTACTATTGCCGTAAATGGATAAATGTTTTTTTTCATTGTTAACCTCATATAATAATGCCTTTAATTTAAGATTATTAATTAAATAAAAATTATTCAGTTTCCTGAAGTTAGAATTAAAATTGGATAAAGTACATGCATATCATGCGAAGTCTGTTGAAAAAATGTTTATGGATGTACTTTTGGCAAACCTATTATTTGAGGCAGTGTAAGATTAGCATGGAAATTTAAAATCCGAAATTTAATTTTTAGGCAGAAAAAATTTAACATATCTTCACATCATCAAATTTTTAGCATATATTTTTAATTTTTCATTTGCGAAAATCTATCCTCTTTTTGCATACCCTTTTAGATAAATAATTTATAATTTTAATTCTATTTAAGAATGTTTACCTATATTTTCAATTAAAATTTTTTCATCCTTAGAAATATTATTACTATGATCTTTTTTGGAATAAGATTCATTGATTTTATGGGATGATTCATTGATTTTATTATAATTCTTTCTATTTTTATTAAATTCATTTTTGGGATTTTCATTATATTTGCTAATGCCTTTATGGAAACTGTTGATATTGTTTATTCTGGATTTGTTTAAATTATTATCTATTTTATTATTTTCTAAATTTTCATTTAAATATATTTTCAATGAATCATAAAATAATTTGATTGTGATGTATACTAAAATTAGGATAATTAAAATAGCTATTATTGCATCATAATTTAATAAAAAATCTATTAATGGATAGATTAATTGTTGAATGTATGGTATATTTGTATCAAGAATTCCTCTAATTAAGAAAAAAATACTTAAAATTAATAAAGATATTCCATATTGATATTTGATTTTTTTTGGTTGAAATATAGAATATAATCCTAAGGCAAATAACCCAATACTTATTGCTTTAAATAAATTATTATTTGTTAATCTTTCTAAATGATTAAAAGTAGAATTGTTATAAAAAATTGAGTATAGAAAACTAAGTTCTATAATAATTATTAAAATTAGGGGTATGATAAAAACTATTTTATCTTCGAGTAGTTGTAAATTGTTAATTTTTATTTTATTATTGTGGGTTCTTTGATTGAGAGATTCTTTAACATAAGTTGATAGAGATTGATAGATAATAGAACCTAAAACAGTTCCTATAATAGTACCAGCTAATCCTAAGAAGGTGGTTGTAATGGCCACAATTCCTGAAACGACTCCCGCCATTATAATATCAAATTTTTTTCCCATAATGACCACTTCTTAAAAAGAAACTTTATTAGAAAAGAAGCCTCAGGGGGGATTCGAACCCCCGGCCTATACCTTACCAAGGTATCGCTCTACCAGCTGAGCCACTGAGGCACATAATATTTTCATTATAAACACAGTAATTATTTATAAAAAGTTAATTTGTTTATATATTGCTTGTTTATAAGCTATCACTCATTTATAAGTTTTACTATTGATTTGAGTATTAATTATTTTTTAGATAATTATTTTTTAGATAATTATTTTTTAAATTTACTGATTTTGATAAAATTCTTAATAAATAATTTTTTTTAAAATTGAATATTAAAATTAAATATTATTAAAATTAAATATTATTAAAAGATATTAATTTAAAATTTATTTATATTATTTAAAATTTGAAATTATAGATTTTTATAAACTAACATTTAAAATTAACTAATTTAATAAAAAAAATCTAATTTAATAAAAAAATCTAATTTAATAAAAAAATTATCACTTTAAAATTTAAGAACTTTTCTATAAGGGATATAACATTATTTTTTTAAATAAATATAGAAATAGTATGAATTATAAAAATAATTGATAAAATTATAAAAATAATAATTTTATTCTTTAACAAAATATTGCTTTTAAAGGATTCCAAGTATAATTATTAAAGTATCAATATTATAAAATTATCCACTATAGATATTTTTATCTTAAGCTTCTTATAAAATGTAATAAATAAAAAGATTAATTTTTATAATGTAAAAGTGCAGGAGAAGGGATTTGAACCCTCGAAGGTCTACACCAGAGGATCTTAAGTCCTCCCCCTTTGGCCTCTCGGGCACCCCTGCATACAACATAAATACTTTTAGTTTTTTATAGTATATAAATGTAATGGTGAAATTGGTTTTAAAAAAATAATTGTATTATAATTTTTATTGAAAGTAATATTAATTAAGAAATATTTAAAATATTAATGTATTATAATAATGATTTATATCAAATAATTATGAATTAACAAATACCACTATCGGTTATTTTAAATTTGGTATTTATTCCCTCAGGCATGCTTCTATGTCTCCTTAAATTAGCTATTCTTTGACCAGCTGGTTCTGATCTTTCAAGTTCGATAATAACCTTACTCCAATATCTAAGGATATCTCCTCCAACAGGTCTAATATTTCCATTACTTTCTCCATCAAATGCTGAATAGATTTGATTTGTAATAAGAACAGCTAAATCATATTTACGGGAGAATGTAGATAATAATCCCATCTGTTTTCCTAATTCTTTATTTAATATTGGTGATTTAGATTCATTCAACCTATAAAGAGCAACAGCTGAATCCAAAACTATTAAATCAATTTCATCACTTTTTGAATTTAGAAAAGATCCTATTGTTTTTAAATCATCTTCTTGTTCTTGGAAAGAATGAGGCTCAAAAACGATTATATTATTAGCAACATTTTCAAAACCATCTTTAGCAATTTGTTTAATTCTATCAATAGATATTCCACCTTCGGTATCTATATATATTGCTTTTTTTCCATTTTTAACCACTTGAACAGCCAACATCAAAGTTATATTGGTTTTTCCAGAACCAGGAGGCCCATAAATCTGTGTGATATTTCCTTTTTCAATTCCCCCCCCGAGTATTTTATCTAAAGAAGAGTTTGTAGCTATTTTCTTTTGTTCAATATTTTTTAATACTTTCATTTTTTTTCCACATTAATCATTCTTTTTATAATATATATTCGTGATGTAAGAAATGTTTGTAACTAATAATAGTTTTGATAAAGTTCTTAATAAATAATTCGTTTAAAATAAATATTTTTAAAATGAATTTATTTATATTTTATTTATATTAATTAGAATTTATTTATATTAATTAGAATTTATTTATTTTTATTTTAGAATTTATTTATTTTTATTTGAAATTTATTTATATTAATTAGAATTTATTTATATTAATTAGAATTTATTTATATTAATTAGAATTTATTTATATTAATTAGAATTTATTTATATTAATTAGAATTTATTTATTTTTATTTGAAATTTATTTATATTAATTAAAATTTAAAATTATAGCTTTTTATAAATTAATATTTGAAATTAAATAATTTAATAAAAAAATTTATCATCCAAAATTTAAGAACTTTTTCAAAATTATTATAATCGTTTATATAGAATCCAAAAAGAATACTATCACCTTAAAAAAAATTTTAATTTTTTAGGTGGTAGATGACTTTTTGAAGCACAAAGTATTTATACTTGAAAAAAATGTAGTTTTCTTATGTGCCTTTTAGAGAAAAAAATTAATAAATCTTTTATACTAAGATTGTATCCAGTTAAAGTAAGATTATATCCAAATAAGGAATATAAATTCTTATTTAATCAGAATATTAATTAATCAAGGTTTACTTTTAATAAAATAAAAGAAGAAACAAAATATGAAGAAACAGAGCATTGAGAAACAGAATATAATTATAAACACATTAAATCATTAGGATTTAATAAAGTATCCATAGTTAGTTGTGAAGCATAAAATATGATATTAATTAATCTTAAACAATCATTCAAATTAAAAAATATTGCAATTACTATTAAAATTGACAATAATAATAGAATTAAATCCAATAAAAGGAATGATCATTTTGAATGGTTTAAAAACTTATGGTAATGCAGATTTAATTAAAAGTTTAAAAGGTAAAAAACCTTTTTTTATATGTACAATAGCTACAACAGATACTTGCAAAATTCCAAAGATTAGTGGTGCAGGAGCAAGTACTGAACTCATGGTATATACTCCAGCTGGTGATGCTGAGCTTATGGTCTGTGGAAAACTTTTATGCTGTGATATTCCTCCTCAAACAGTCTCAAATGGAGCTTCAGCTCCAACACCAGCAATGATTAGTAGAGGAGTGATGGAACTTACGAATATACCATTTTTAATAGCTAATGCTGGATCAGAGATAAATCCTAATGTGCCTTATATCTTAATTAATGATGAGCCAGGAAATGATATTAGAACAGGTTTTGCAGTAAATAATCCTGAGAAAATCTTTGAAAATTCTAAAATAATAGCTAAAGAAATATCTAAGAGTTGTGATTATTTAGTTATTGGTGAAAGTATACCTGCTGGAACTACAACTGCATTAGGTGTTTTAACAGCATTAGGTTATGATGCAAGTTTTAAGGTAAGTGGAAGTAGTGTGGAAAATCCTCATGAGCTTAAAAAAGAGACTGTTTATGAGGGAATATCCAAATCAAATATTGAAATAGGAAAATTTAGTTCATTTGATGCTGTAAGAACTGTTGGTGATCCAATGATTGTATCTGTTGCAGGTATGATTATTGGAAGTGAAGTGCCTGTAATTTTGGCTGGTGGAACTCAAATGGCTGCTGTTTGTGCTTTTATTAAAAAATTAGTTCCTGATTTTGATTTTTCAAGGCTTTGTATTGGAACCACGACTTATGTTGCTCGTGATAAAACAGCTGATTTAATTGATTTAGTTTCTCAAATTGCTGAGATAACTATAAATGTTGTTGATCCTTACTTTGAGAAATCTGAAAATGAAGGACTTAGAAATTATTTAAAAGGGTTTGTAAAAGAAGGAGCAGGTGCTGGTGGGGCTATACTTACAGCATTACTTTTAGGATATTCAATAGAAGATATTAGAAAGAAAATAGAAGAAGTTTTAGAATAAATCTATAATATATTCAATCATGATTTGCACATTCTAAAATATTGTTTGGGGGATTTAAAACCTCAAAATACCATATTTTTCTACTTCTGAGTATATTATAACACTAATAAAGAATCACACTTCTATATACCAATTAAATACAAGTGTAAACAATGAAAATATAGTAAACATCATATAAAATCATGATCAATTATTATGAGTGGTATAGCTACAATGATGCCAATGTATTTTAATATTTTTTTTAATATTTCAATATTTTTGATTATATTTATTTTGATAAAGTTCTTAATAAATAATTTTTTTAAAAATAAATATTTATTGTGATTATAAGTTATTATATTATAAATAAAATGAAATAATAAAAAATTAATGAAATGAAATAATAATTAATGAAATAATAATTAATGAAATAATAAAAAAATTTTATATGCTAATGCATATATATTAAAAAAATAATAATTGAATTTTTTTAATGAGGAGGAATAATATTAATGAAAAAATATAAAATAATTACCTTAATAGGCATACTTGTTTTCATGGGTTTAATATACTTAACCACAGCAGAACCAGTTACTATAAGTCCAAGTGATAGTATTCAAGGAGCGATTAATAATGCGGATGAAGGTGATACTATCTTGCTTGGTAATGGAACATATAATCAAGCAGATATCAATGTTACAAAAAATATAACTATCAAAGCTGCTCCAGATGCAACACCAATTATAAATGCAACTGGCAAGGGAAAAGGGGTATTCCATATATTATATGGTGTTAATTCAGCTACTCTTAATGGACTAACAATAACAGGAGGAAATGAAGTTAATGGTGCTGGTGTATATCTTGGTAGTGGTAGTGTAGTTAATTGTACTATCACAAACAACACTGCAACTAGTAGTGGTGGCGGAGTATATGTTGCTAATGATCTTTTAAGTGTAGTTAATTGTACTATCACAAACAACAATGCAAGAAGAAGTGGTGGTGTATATGTTGCTAATAATCCTGGTATTGTGACTGATTGTACTATCACAAACAACACTGCAAGTGATATTTGTGGTGGAGTATATGTTGTCGGTGGTAGTGTGATTAATTGTACTATTACAAGCAACACTGCAAGTGATATTTGCGGTGGAGTATATGTTACTGATGGTAATGTGACTAATTGTACTATTACAAGCAACACTGCAAATACAGGTGGTGGTGTAAATATTAATGGTTATGGCAGTGTGACTAATTGTACTATCACAAGCAACACTGCAAATACTGGTGATGGTGGTGGTGTAAATATTAATAATGGTAGTGTTAATTATAATCGCATACTTAATAATACTGGAGGTAATTGTAATGTCACTGATGGGTCTATTGACTGTAATTGGTGGGGGACTAATAATATATTAAATGCAGGGATAACTGGCAGGGTTCCTAATAGTTACTTCCTAATCCAACTATCCGCTAATAATAATTATACAAGAACTAACACCAGCATGAATATAACAAGTCCAGTTACTTTAACTTATGCTATGGTTCGCAACGATACTAATGATACTAATGATAATTATAAGTTACCTGATTTCCTTACAACGATTAATTCAGCAAATTATAATGGTACAGTCAATGCCAAAGAAACATGGACGAATTCAACTGACATTATTGATAATTTCCAAGCTATTTGTGATAATGAAGATTTAAATATTTTTAAGGTGTACTCTCACCCAAAGTATGATCTTAGTTTAATGAATGAACCTTCTGGTATGGTATCCATAGGCACGTGGATTAAGAGTACTGCCACAGCTATTAATGGTAATCCTCTTTCTACAGATTATGTAGCTTTTAAGGTGACACCACCATCAGGCAATATAATATCTAAGAATGTTAATTTTAGTGGTAGTAATAGTTGTTCTTTTAATTGGCAATTAAATGAAAAAGGTCAGTATCTTGTGGAAGTATGGGCTTATGATCAAAATGGTGAACATGTCAAAGTTCCAGATTCACAATCTGCATTAAGGAGTCTTTTTTCCACACCATCAAAAGGAGATAGTAATTTTATTCCTAATAGTCAAATTACACATAGTCAAGAAATAATTGATGTTGAATGAAAATAAATGAATGAGTTGATTAAAAGAATAAGCTTATAATACTCTATTCTATCTTTAATAATGGGGTTCATGCCTCTGTCAATCTCTGATTTTATTTTTATCTAAATCTTTTCTTATCTTACATTTTAATTATTTAGCTCTTTTTTTTAATATAACATCTATTTCAACTATAGTAGATTTGATAAAATTCTTAATAAGATAAAGCTCTTAATAAATAATTTTTTTAAAAATAAGTATTATTAAAAGATATTAGTTTATAATTATTTATATTAATTAAAATAAATTTATATTATTTAAAATTTAAAATTATAGATTTTTATAAATTAATATTTAGTCATGGAAAAAAATTAATTATAAAAAATAATAAAAAATTAATCATACCATAGTATCTTTGATAAAGTTCTTAATAAATAATTTTTTTAAAAATAGATATTATTAAAATATATTTATTTAAAATTAGTTATATTAATTAAAATAAGACCATATTATTTAAAATTTAAAATTATAGATTCTTATAAATTAATATTTAAAATTAAATAATTTAATAAAAAAAT
>JAITPS010000157.1 GCA_031289325.1 Candidatus Methanovirga meridionalis | reverse complement strand
ATTATTAAACTTTTTTTAATTAAACTTTTTTTAATTAAACTTTTTTTAATTATACTTTTTTTAATTAAACTTTTTTTAATTAAACTTTTTTTAATTAAACTTTTTTTAATTAAAGTCATTTTTTACAATAAAATCTTTATAATTTTTTATAATATTTATGATGGTTTTGATAAAGTTTTTAATAAATAATTTTTTTAAAAATAAATATTATTAAAAAATATTAATTTAAAATTATTTATATTGATTAAAATAAATTTATATTATTTAAAATTTAAAATTATAGATTTTCATAAAGTAATATTTAAAATTAAACAATTTAATAAAAAAATTATCACTTTAAAATTTAAGAACTTTTTCACTATTACTGTAATAAAATAAGTTATATTAAGTTATATATATTAAAACTTCTATACACAATATATGTTATTTACTTTGAATATTATTAAATTTTTATTATAAAATATTATTAAATTTTTATTATAAAATATTTGGAGAATAATTAACAATGATTAAAAGCATAACTTTTAGAATGAAATTTAAGTGGCTTATCTTACAAAGTATTTTGATTATTTTATTATTAAGTAGTCTAACATTAGGATCAGCTGTTGAAAATGAAACAATTGAAGTTCGTATTGGAGATCAATTTATTATAAATTCATGGGAGCATAGTTTTGAGTATGATAGTAATTATCTTTCAATGATTGTTAATGCTAATGGAACTGAAACATTTACACCATTAAAAGTAGGAAACACAACAATAAATCATAAGTCCTATCCTAAAGGTGAAATTAACACATATAATGTTAATATTAGAGAATTAACTTTTTTAGAATATATTTCAAAGTTGATAAATGACTTTTTCAAATAGTTTAAAAAATGGTATTGTAAAATTCTATGAAATCTTGTAAAATAGTCTTTATTCGCATCTTTTAATAATTACTTAAATTTAATACTTTAGATTAGGTGGATAGAATATATTAAATGGATAGAATATATTAAATGGATAGAATATATTAGATGGATAGAATATATTAGATGGATAGAATATATTAGATGGATAGAATATATTAGATGGATAGAAAGTTAATGTAATGTCTTTCTTCTTAATTATGAATAAAGATCTTTACATTTCTGTATTCCCTATTTTTTTCAAGTAATTTTAATTCTTTTAGAATATTCTTTTATTTCATTTAAATTAAAAGAAAGTTTTCCATTCATTATTGCTCTTGCAATTGATATGCCTGATGCTCCTACAGATAGCATATTTTTAGCAGATTTAATATCTACAATAGAATTGTTTCCTATGATAAAAATATCAGTATTTTCCTTTATTTTTTTAATAATTTCTAAATCCCCATAAGGAGTTCCTAATTTCATACAATCAAGATGTAGAAAATCAGTATTTAAATCATTGATAATTTTTGAGATATGTATTGTATCCACACCTTTAACATTAGCTCTTATTTTTACAGAGGTTTTAGATTTAGATTTTTTATTAAGTTCTTTAAGGAATTCTTCAAAATATTCTGGTTTACTCATCATAGATTGACCACAGTTTATATTGGTAAGTTCTTGTTGTCTACAATGAGCATTTAACTCTATTACATCTATATTTTTAATCTTACTAATTTCAATGATTGGATCTGGTGTTGTTGCTCTTAGATTAACTGAAACTAAGACATTGAAATCTTTTTTAATGTTGTTTACTTCGTTTTCAATATGATTTATCACATCTTCTTCATCTATTTTAAATTCATTTCTATTTCTTTTTAATATTTCTTCGCATGCTTTTATAGTTTCTTTGTCACTGTTGTATCCACCTATTGTAACCATATCAAACCCATAAGGAATTAACTGTTTTACAAATTTTGAATCTGTAATTCCTGCCATAGGTGCAATTACAATAATAAAAAAAACCTCGTGTGATGTTTATTAAATGTAAACCATTTAAATATATTATTTAAGTAATTTTTTAGATGTTTCATCTTCAAGAATGTGAACAATTTTATTATTATCTCCCTTTCGGATTGTTTCTAAACCTAAATCTGATAAATGAGCCGCATCTTCTGCATTATTACTTCTACCAATTCCTGCTTTATGAGAAATTCCTATTTCTTCCTTTATTTTTTTAATAATATCCACTAATTCTTGAGGTGATAGTCCATTGCATGGTGACATGAAGTTGTCTCCCCCAATAAAGAATAATAATGCTCCTTTTTTGATTAATTTTGTCATTAGATAGTGTTGAGCTTTATTTACAATAAAATTGGTATCAAATGCAGGTTCATTGTTTGTTAATGTTTCTGTTATTCCATTAATATCTATATGTGCTATTTGGATGTAGCTATCCTTTTCATCAACAAGACTATCAATAGCTAAAATTTCTTTTCTTGCAGCGGATTGAGCTCCACCTTTTTTTTGCAATGCTTTAGTAGCTAATTCTTGGGCTTTGTAAGGTGTTTCCCCAGTGCCTACTCCCATGCTTATTGTTATGGGGTATCTATTTCTAATAGATCTTTGAATTCTAAAATGATCTTCTTTATTAATTCCATTTGTAATTGCAAGCATATTATCGAATCTTGTAAAGAAAACTAATCCTTTTTTAGCTGCAAATTGTCTTTGAACATCTGCAAAAAGTTCTGCTTGTAATATTTGAATGTCTGATTCATTACGCGGTTTAGGAGTAACAGTCCAAGGTCCATAGTTATCAATCTGTATTAAAGTCATCTGTATCATTTAATTTCACCAAAATTTAGCCACATTTTCATTAATTATTGTATAATACAACATTATTTTAAATAATTATCTAAATTTATAGTCTTATGTAAAATTATTTTCTTTTATTTTAAAAATTTTAATTTTTAAATTTAGAAAATCATTGATTTTATTTATTAAAATTTTTTATTTCAATTAGAAAAACGAAGTTTTTCTTTAGTTTAAAAATTTTATATTTGTAAATTTAGAAAATTTGAAAGATTTTCTCTATTTATATATTAATTTTACAAAATCCAATTAAATATTTGCAATTTAAAATGATTTTTATTTCTTTAAATTAAATTTTAAAGATGAATAATACTATTTAAAAAATAATTTGCAAAAAGTTTTTTGAATAATAAAATACATTAATTATGCAGAACAATATAATTGATTTTTAGTTTATTATAAACTTAATATTATTATTACTTGTATAAAAAGTTTATTAATATAATTTTTGTTATTTTTATTTAATATTTTATAAATTATTTTTTAAATTTTATTTTTTAAATTTTATTTTTTAAATTTGCATTGATAATTTAAAATTATTTATATTAATTAAAATAAATTTATATTAATTAAAATTTAAAATTATAGATTTTCATGAAATAATATTTAAAATTAAATAATTTAATAAAAAAATTACCATTTCAAAATTTAAGAACTTTTCCATAATAACTATAATTGAAACAAGTTTATGTTATTTAAAATTTAAAATTATAGAAAAATTAGTATTTTTTAGTAATTTTAGTTTAATTTATATGGTGGATTTAATCATGATAATTGGTAGAGCTATTGGTGAAACTTCATTAAGTGGTATTGAATTTATATCAAAAACAAGTCCTAAAATAGGAGAATATGTTACTTTAAATTATGATGGAAAAACAGTGTTGGGAATGATTGAAACCTTAATTCATGGAAGTGTTTCATTAAATAATGATATTTATGATCCTGGTACTGTAGACATGATAAAAGCTATTGAAGGAAACAATACCTATATAAAAGGAAAAGTTAAAATTCTTGGAGATTTAGATGATAATCTACGAATTCCAAGAACACCAGCTTCTCCTGGAACAAAAATTTATCTTGCAGATAACGATATATTAAACAAGATTTTTCAAGTTAAAAACCCATTAAAAATTGGTGGATTAATTAGTCAAGAAAATATTGATGTAAATATTGATATTAACAAAATGATTACAAGACATTTAGCTATTTTAGCAATGACTGGTGCTGGAAAATCCAATACAGTATGTGTTATAATTGATGAATTATTGAAATATAATGGTACAATGGTTATTTTTGATATGCATTCTGAATACGTTGATGGTGAATTTAATAATGGTGAAGTGAACATTATAATTCCAGAAATTAATCCAATTTACATGTCTTTTAGTGAAATTAGAAGATTAACAAATATTTCAAGTTCTGCATATATTCAAGAGAGATATTTTAGAGAATCATATAAAATAGCTATTAATGAAGCAAGAGAAGGTAATTCCAGAGATTTCTTAAATGTTTTAAAAGGAAATTTAAATAAGTGGTATGAAACTGAAATATTTAGGGGTAAGGAGCTTAAAAGTGGTGAAAAAACAAAAATTATGGATGTTATTAATAAAGTTGAAGATTTAGAAAATAGGTATGGTTCTCTTTTAAATACAAATGCTGGTGATATTCTTTCACAAATTCAACTTGGAAAAGCAAATGTTATAAATCTTGGTCAAAGTGATGAAGCAACTGCTGAAGTTGTTGTGAGTCATGTTTTAAGAAATGCTCTTAATAGTAGAAAATTATTTATCCATAAAAAAACTGAAAATGGTCTTAAATTTCCAGTTTTCTTCATTGTTGAAGAAGCACACATTTTAGCTCCAAAAAATAGGTCAATTAATTCTAAATTATGGATAAGTAGAATTGCAAGAGAAGGACGAAAGTTTGGTCTTGGTTTGTGTCTTGTTAGTCAAAGTCCGAAGTCTCTTGATCCTGATTCTCTATCTCAAGCCAATAATATGATTATCTTACGTCTTGTCGAACCTCAAGACCAAAGACATGTTCAATCTGCAAGTGAAAGTCTTAGTGAAGACCTTTTATTACAATTACCTTCTTTAAATATAGGGGAAGCTATTGTTTTAGGTTTAATGGTTAGAATTCCAACTCTTGTTAAAATAGACGAGTTTAAAGGTCGTTGTTATGGTGATGATTTAGATATTGTTAATGAATGGAATCAATATAAAAATGATCAAGAAGAAGAAATAGAGAAACAAAAACAGGCATTTAAAGATTTAGGAGGAAATTATTAAATAGTTTTTTTATTCTGACTTGTTTCTCTTAAAATACATTATTTTTAATATTTACATTATTTTTAAAAAGTTATAGTGGATTTGATAAAGTTCTTAATAAATGATTTTATTTTTTTTTAAAAACAAATATTATTAAAAAACAAATATTATTAAAAAATATTATCTAAATATAGTTGGTTTGATAAAGTTCTTAAAAAATAACTTTTTTAAAAATAGATATTGTTAAAAAATATTAATTTAAAATTAATTATATTAATTAAAATAAATTTATATTATTTAAAATTTAAAATTATAAATTTTCATGAAATAATATTTAAAATTAAATAATTTAATAAAAAAAT
>JAITPS010000153.1 GCA_031289325.1 Candidatus Methanovirga meridionalis | reverse complement strand
ATTTAAGTTATAGTTATTTTTAATTTAAGTTATAGTTATTTTTAATTTAAGTTATAGTTATTTTTAATTTAAGTTATAGTTATTTTTAATTTAAGTTATAGTTATTTTTAATTTAAGTTAATTAAAATTTTGTAATAGATCACATACAGGAATTATGATTAATTACAAAAGCCTTTCCATCATATAAGTTCAAAAATCCATTAAAAATTAAATAAGGATGTTTGCCCAGATGGTCTCTTATCTTTATCCTTAGATTTTTTTCTATCTTCTATTGATTTCTTTTTAGCATTTGATTGCTTATCACTTGATTGGTTATTTGATTCTTTTATATTTTTATTATTACTTTTTGAATTTTTAATATTGAAAGATTCAAACGAACTATTTTCATTAACATGCTTTGATGAACTATGTTTACCTAATCTTTCAGCTTTTTCTTTTTCTTTTTTTGTTACGATCTTTTTTGGAATCTTCTTTTTTCTAAATCTTTTAATTTCATCTTCATCCAAAGATAAAAAATCAGAAATATCCCATGCTAATTCATCATCATCAAACATGATCTCAAAGTAAGGAAAACTTGCAATAGCTTTAGAATTAGAAATATGAAGTTTTTTAGACATTTTCTCTGCAATACTATCTCTTAAAGCTCTTTTACCCTTTGTTCGCCCCATATAAGTAAATGCTGTTGGTACTGTTAATTTAGTAAATTTTTTGTATGTTTCATCCTTAGATAAAGCAACACCAACACCCATAAAATCAGTAGCATATCTCCAATAAATGTAATCTTGTCTTTTTATTACTCTTGAAAAATAAATATTTGCTTGAGATATCATATTATATGCTTTTTTCAGCTCATTTTTCTTCTCATACTCTCTTGGAATATTTTCAGCAATATACTCTAAAACAAGTGTTGGAGTTTCATCAATGCGAAGTGCTTCTTTTACTTTAATTATATTCTTACTTTTTAAAACTCTTTGAACACCATCAAATATTGTGGATCTATTATCCTTTCTTGAAACTTTAATTAAATCATCCATATTTAAAGTTTTATTTCCTTCAGATATAGCTTGAAATGTATTAAGAGCATATCTCATATCACCATTAGAGTTTAAAGCTAATTGTTTAATAGCTTGTGGATCTGCATCAATTCCTTCTTTAATAGCTATCCTTTTAAGTAATGCATTAATAGAGTTTGTATGAACTTTACCCATCTTTACAACTAAAACTTTCGGTTTAATTGAACTTAAACGTTTACTATAAAAATCATTTGCCATCATAACAATAGGGTGTTTAGTTCCTTTAATCATGTTTCCAACAGCTCTTGTTCCACCCTTATCATTCGTTCCATGCAATCCATCCACTTCATCTAAAATAATCAATTTACGACTTGTTTTAAATAAAGATTGAGTATTTGATGATTCTCCAACTGTTTTTTTAATATCATCTTTTTTACGTGCATCACTTGCATTTAACTCTATATACTCATTAAATTCATTAGCTATTATATGAGCCATTGTTGTTTTACCTGTTCCAGCTGGACCTATTAAAAGAAGGGGTTTTTGAGCTTGATTATTTTTCCAACCATCCACCCATGCTTCAATCTCTTTCTTTTGCTTACCATTCCCAATAACATCTTTAAAGGATTTAGGTCTATATTTTTCAGTCCATACCATAATTTCACATTTATTTTTGCTTGACTTATTATCTTAAGTATAATAAGTTTAATTAATTAATAAACTAAAAATCTTAATTATCTATAAAAATTTAGTTAACATAGCTTCTAATTGTATTCTTGGATTTGCACCTTCTCTAATTCTAAAATCTGTGTCAGCTATTCCTTCAATTAGATTAATGTATATCTTAGAATCCATAATTTCTTCCATGACCCTTCTTGAAACATCCTGATAGATCTGATTAACTAAATCTTCCCCACTTGTTCCTTGTAATATCATGATTTCTCTTAAAATGTCACGTGCACCAATGAAGTCACCAGTTAAAGCTTTTGTTATCATATTAGAAACATCTTCTGGTCTTGCCTTAGATATAACTTCATGAATATTATCATCATTAATCTTATCCCCTACTGAAGCAGAAGCTTGTAAAATATTTATTGCTTTTCTCATATCCCCTTCTGCAAAATAAACAATAGATTCAATAGCTGAATCATCATAATCCACTTTTTCTTCATTGGCAATGATTTTTAATCTATTGATAATTTCTTGACCCTTAATTGGATTGAATCTAAATATAGCACACCGTGATTGAATAGGATCAATTATTTTAGAGGAATAATTACAGGATAAAATGAAAACGACTGTTTTAGTATACATTTCCATTTCGCGTCTAAGAGCATGTTGTGCATCTTTTGTCATGCTATCTGCTTCATCTAAGAATACAATTTTAAATGGAGCTGCAAATGGTTTTAATCTACAGAAGTCCTTTATTTTATGTCTCACATCATCTATCCTCCTCGAATCCGATGCATTTAATTCAAGGAAGTTTGAACGCCAATATTCCCCAATAGCCGATTTCACAAGGGCTAAAGCTACTGTTGTTTTTCCAACACCCGCAGGTCCTGTAAACATTAAATTTGGCATCCCATCATCACTTCCAATGTATTTTTTTAATCTATCAGTCACATGCTTTTGACCAACTATATCATCTAAACTCTGAGGTCTGTACTTTTCTACCCAAGGACCATTCATTGTATCACCATGATTTAATTAAAACTAAAATGTTTTCTTTTTAATTATACTTATTACTTTTTAGTTAATTTATTATTTTATATAAATTTAATATAATTTTATAAATATTTAATTATAATAATCATTTTTAATTTGAATGCTATAATAATTTAATTAATAATTAAGGTATAATATATTTACATTATATTATATTTATTGTTTTTTTAATTTATGTTTTTCCTATAATATTATAGTGGCTTTGATAAAGTTTTTAATAAATAACTTTTTTTAAAAATAAATATTATTAAAAAATATTAATTTAAAGTTATTTATATTATTTAAAATTATAGATTTTTATAAAATAATATTTGAAATTAAATAATTTAATAAAAAAAGTTATAGTTCAAAATTTAAGAACTTTTCCATAATAAGAACTTTTCCATAATGAATATATATTATAATATTTTAGATATATTAAATGTTTTAGAGTAAAAACTTATAGTTTATTATTCATTTTCAGAATATATTCTAATAAGTAATAAAACTAAATTATAAGTGAAATTTTTCTCTTTTTATAAGTTCAAGAAAGTCTATACATTAAAAACCTTGATTTTCAATGTTTTCATGAAACTTATCACCAATATGACATTTAGCCCCAATTTTTTCACAAATTGTAGGTATTTTATAGTTCTCTTTTTTTGTCTTGGTGCCGTTGTTCCATTTTTCTTGAGTTACCAAAACAAGATCATGGATTTTTGCAAAAGCAATAAGTTCTGGGTCTGCCCAATTTTGTTTAATCATTCCTGTTTGATACCAATTAGGAAATTTTTGAGATAGTTTATTTCCACAAATAAGTACTTCGGGTCCTGGAGTATGAAAAATGTTTTTGTTTTCATTTGCCCAACTTTTAAAATCATCATCTTTTGCAATTAGTTCATTGTAAACAGCTTTTGTTGAAACAATTTCTCCTTCATGAATTAAAATATCGAAATTATTCCAGTATTTTGGAAAATATTTTCTTTCATAAGTCTCATATTTAGAACCAAGTAAGATTGTGGAGGTATCTACAAGATATTTCATTCAATATCTCCACTTTTTAATTTATTCCTTATCTCACCTATAATTTGTAAATTCACTTCTAAATAATCCGATAGTGTTTTGTTGGTGATCAGTTTTGAGTCATAAGCTTCTAAAACAAGATTCGTGTATAAGTTACCATTTTTTCTTAAAGCTTGAGTGGCTTGGCGAATGTAATGATCGTGTTTTAATTCATTTTGGATCTGTTTTGATTTTTCATGATTTTTCTTCTTTTCATACTGTTTTTTTGTTTGAATTGCAATATACATTTCTTCCCATTCTTTCTTTTTTAAATTGTAATATTTTGATGAGATTTTTTTACTAATCAACAATTTTCTTAAAATCACTTCATTACTAACTTTAAAGTATTTTGATAATTCATATATTTGTTTGTCATTCCATTTATTAACATTATCATAATCATCATTCAATTTTGTTTCAAATATTTTTTGTGGAATTAATATTTCTCCTGCAACAGCATTACAAAATATTTCAGTCTTATTTTCAATATCAAACTTATTTAAATTGCTAATTCCTTCCTTTCTGATTATAAGATGAACTAATTCATGGAAAAGTGTAAATTTTTTACCATTGGGGTGTTCTTTATTGTTAATACCTATTATAGGAAGTTTTTCATGATATAATGCGTATCCTCTCATTTCACTGATCTTAACATCATAAAATTGGAATATTAACACCCCTAATTTTTCAATTTTACCTATCCAATGATCCAATGCTTTTTCTTGACTTTTAATCACATCAATTTGACTTTTCTTCATTCCAATTATTTTTCTTACATATTCTGCAAGTTTATTAACATTTTCAGTGCTTGAATTTAATTGAAAAATAGGAAATTCGTAATCATCTAATTCCTCTTCTAATGAAATTAGGTTTTCTCTTTTATTATTAGCATTTTGAAGTACTTTGATAATGTCAAATGATAACTTTTCTTTTTTATCTCCTTTTGTTCTAAAATCAGGTGTTGTTTGTTCTTTTAAATCAGGATTATTAATATTGAAAAATAACATTGGCGATCGATTATAATGATTTGATAATTTAATGAGATTATCATAATCAATGTCTCCTGTTTTTTCCCATTGACTCACAGTATTCAAATCCACTTTCATTTTTTTGGCAATGGCATCTATTTTATAATCAGACATTTTTCTAGCCCAAGTTAACCAGTTTCCATTAGTCTTTAATTTACTTGAACTCATTTTAATCACAGTTTAATTTTATCCCATATATAATTTTATTAAATATATTTTTTCTACATCTTATTATTTATAATTTTAAACCTCATTTTAAAGAATAAATTGAAATTTTAAAGAATAAAATGAAATTTTAAAGAATAAAATGAAATTTTAAAGAATAAATTGAAATTTTAAAGAATAAATTGAAATTTTAAAGAATAAATTGAAATTTTAAAGAATAAATTGAAATTTTAAAGAATAAAATGAAATTTTAAAGAATAAAATGAAATTTTAAAGAATAAAATGAAATTTTAAAGAATAAAATGAAATTTTAAAGAATAAATTGAAATTTTAAAGAATAAATTGAATTTGGATTATTGTTTCAATTCACAATAAAAACATCTTTTATATAAAAAGATAATTATTAAAACTTATTTATATTGTTCTGTATATTTTAATAGTGATTTTGATAAAGTTCTAAATTGATAACTTTTTTAAAAATAAATATTATTGAAATATATTAATTTAAAATTAATTATATTAATTAAAATGTATTTATATTAATTAAAATTTATTTATGTTAATTTAAAATTATTTATATTAATTAAAATTTATTTATAATATTTAAAATTTAAAGTTATAGATTTTTATAAATTAATATTTAAAATTAAATAATTTAATAAAAAAATTTATACTTACAAAATTTAAGAACTTTTCCATAATGTAATAGTATATAATCCATAATGAATAGTATATAAAAATCAAGTTTTCAAAATTTCCACATTTTTTGGTAAAATTTTTGGTAATAATTTTTGCTAATATTTATTTTATAGAAAACTTTATATATAATCTAATAAAAAGTTTATATAATTATATTTTTATAAGATGATTTAATTCCCTTATGAGTTCCTTACTATTTAAAATTTAATAGAACTCCAAATAAAATTAAGTTGCTGATATATGGGGATTAATGATTATGGGGAAAATATAGGACCAGTGGTCTAGGGGTATGATACCTCCCTGACACGGAGGTGATCACGAGTTCGAATCTCGTCTGGTCCATTTGCCGTGGTAGTTCAGCTGGGAGAACGCTAGACTGAAGATCTAGATGTCGCTGGTTCAAGTCCGGCTCACGGCATTCATTCTACTTTTCCTGATTATCTATTTTTTTTTACTAAAAATGAAACATAATTATTAAATTATTAAATTTTTAATTAAAAAAATTATAGTTATTATTTTTAAAAATGAAGAAATAAAAATTAATGTTATTTTAATTTGAAATTTTCAACAATAAGATATTTAATAATAAGATATTAAAAAATAAAATATTAAAAAATAAAATATTAAAAAATAAAATATTAAAAAATAAAATATTAAAAAATAAAATATTAAAAAATAAGATATTTAATAATAAGATATTTAATAATAAGATATTTAATAATAAGATATTTAATAATAAGATATTTAATAATAAAATATTTAATAATAAAATATTTAATAATAAAATATTAAAAAATAAGATATTAAAAAATAAAATATTTAAAATAAATGATTAATTGTAAACATTTTTTATATCAGCATAATTAAAAACATTTCTTCCACCACTATAATTTTATTTTTAGGAACTTGTTTTCATGATTGTTTTAGTTAAGAAAAAGAAATTATGGGAGCTATATTTCATTAAGAAAGCAAAAGATGCTCTTAACAGTAGACAAACTCCTAAGTTCATTGCTTATTTAAAATTTAAAAGAAAAGATTCTGAATTAGAACTTAATAAGTTTATTGTTGTTAAAAATAATGAAGAAAAGCTTCAAGCTCCTTCAACGGCTCTTAAAATTCTTAGAAAACAATTAGTTTTACTTGCCGATAAAGACAATGAAATGGAAAAATTCTTAACATCTCAAGATATTAAATTTTATCATACTCATGTTTGTAAACACTGCATAAGTGAAGGTTTCATTACAATAATTAATTCTAATTTTACTTATTATCATCATGGTCAAGAACTTTGCAAAACATGTGGTGAAGAATATATACTTCTTCAGTTGAGTTTACAAGGTTTTTCCAAAAAGACTTTTTCTAACTTTAAAAGATTGCTTGGGAAATATAATGACTTAGATAAGGTATTATCTATTTTAAATAATGATTTTGATCCAATTGCAAATTCAGAGTTAACCTTATTTGATAGGATCAATGTTGAAAAAAATAAAAAAATACCTAAAATAGCTATTAACCATTTAAAAATTCCTAAAGATTTTAAAAATGTTTTGGATAAGAATAATGATAAATATCTTCTTCCTATCCAATATTTATCAATTAAAAAAGGATTGCTTAAAGGTGAAAATCTTCTTGTGGTTTCTGGAACTGGAAGTGGAAAAACTTTAGTTGGAGAGTTAGCAGGTGTCCCTAAAGCATTAAAAGGTGAAAAATTTCTTTTTTTAACCCCATTGGTTGCCTTATCAAATCAAAAGTATAGGGATTTTAAGGAGAAATATGAAGCTTTAGGACTTAAAATAGCTATAAAGGTGGGAATGAATAGAATTAAAGCTAAGAATGAGTTGCAGTTAAAAGATTCTTATATTTCAAACTCAGATATTGTAGTGGGTACTTATGAGGGGATTGATTTTTTAATTAGGTCTGGTAAGTATGATGAATTAAATAAACTTGGAACCGTTCTCATTGATGAAGTACACATGTTAGATGATGAGGATAGGGGACTTAGATTAAATGGTTTAATAAGAAGATTAATAAAACTTTTTCCTCAAACACAGATTATTGGATTATCTGCCACTGTTAAAAATCAAAAACAATTAGCCACTGACTTTAATTTACAACTTGTTGAGTTTGGAAATAGACCTGTTCCATTAGAAAGACATCTTGTTTTTCTTAAAAATGAAATGGATAAAAGATACTTAATTAAAGATTTAATTTTAAAAGAAAGTCGTATTAAATCATCAAAGGGTTATTTAGGTCAAACAATAATTTTTACTAATTCACGACGAAAAACACATCAAATATCTGATTTTCTATCTAAAAAAAGAGTTAATGCTGTTGCTTATCATGCTGGACTTTCTTATTATAAGAAGGAAAGTATTGAAAAGAATTTTTCAAAAGGTAAAATATCTGCTGTTGTCACAACAGCTGCATTAGCAGCGGGTGTGGATTTTCCAGCTTCTCAAGTTATTTTTGAATCTTTACTAATGGGAAACAAATGGCTTTCACCCAATGAATTCTTTCAAATGCTTGGAAGAGCAGGACGACCTACTTATCATGATAGAGGAATCGTTTATTTATTGGCAGAAATAGCTAATGAATTTGATGGTGAAAATGAAGATGCAATAGCTATTTCTCTTCTTGAAAGTGATGTGGAGAATATTAATATTAAATTCAATGAAAAAGATTTCCCAACTGAAATTTTAGCAGATATTAGTTCAAAAGCAGTTAAAAATATAAATGAAGTATATGAATCATATAAGGATATTGATTTAAATATTGATATGGCAATAGATGAACTTCATCATCATAGGTTAATAAAGATTAGGAAATCAAAGACTTCACACGATGATTTAAGTATTAATAAATATAACAATGAGGATATTTTTATTACTAAATACGGCAGATCTGTTTCTATTTCATTTCTAAATATAGAAACTGCAGATTTAATTAAAAAATATTTGGATAAAATTAATGAAAATATAAAAAATAATTATAAATCAAATAATAATTCTAATCATAATAATCATAATAATTCTAAAAATTTGAATAATAATAATAATAATAAGAATAAGAATAATAAAAATAATTTTAATAATTTTAATAATAATAAGAATAATTCTAAGAATTTGAATAATAATAAGAATAATTTTAAGAATTTGAATAATAATAAGAGTAATTATAAAAATTTAAATATTAATAATAATAATTTTAAGAACTTAAATAATAATAATTATAAAAACTTAAATAACAATGAAAATATTTTTAATTTAAAAGTCCTTAAAAATAAAAAGCTTTCAAAAATTCAAAAATTCATAATATCTGATATTTTAGAATTGGTAGTTGATTTAGAACTATTTCAAAGTGCTTATCTTTCTCCTAACTTGCATAAACATATTATTTCAAAACTGAAAACTAATTTTTCATCAAGATTATTTGCAGAATCAACATTAGACATTATATCCTCTGGTGAAACCATTGATAAATTAGATACGAAGTTTAACAATGTTCTTTTAAAGATCCAACTTGATTTTTCAAATTGCACTTGTAAGGAAAAGCCATTTTGTCCATGCCTTCAAATAAATCTATCTAAATTTATTTTAGAAAATAGATTGAAAAATCAAGATCCAACAGAGATTTCAAAAAACTTACTTAAACATTATCAAATACAAGCATACACAGGAGATGTTTTTTCATGGTTAGATACTACTGTTAGATTATTGGATGGAATAAAAAGAATATGCTTAGCATTTGATTATGAGAAAATAGCTGATAGTTGTGAAATTCTAATAAAAGCTATTGAGGGATAATACCACTACTAACATTCGTCCATAACATACGAATTTTATCTTAGATATTTGCATCATCTAAATGAACCATTAAATATTCTTCTCTTAGAAATTCAATCCTTAAAGAATCCTTTAATTTATTTTTCAATCCTTCTAAATTCTGTTTATCTTTATTAACAGCTATTTGAAAATGAACATTTTCATCGTAATCCTTTTTTAAAACTCTAAAATTATTATTTCTAATTTCATTTGTTATAACCTTTAAAATGGAATAGCCAAAGGATAATTCATAGATTTGATGAGGATATAAATTAATGATATTAGAAATAGCTATTGCTTCTTGAACAGATTTACTATAAGCTCTTATTAAACCACCAGCACCTAACTTAATCCCACCAAAATATCGTGTTACAATAACTAATATGTTATTTAACTTATTTTGTTTTAAAACATTTAACATTGGCTTTCCAGCTGTTCCAATAGGTTCACCATCATCATCAAAACCTTCAGCATCGTTAACAATAAAAGCAGTACAGTTATGACTTGCATCGGAATGTTTTGTGGAAATATTTCTAATGATTTCTTTAAGTTCCATCATATTTTTCACAGAAAATAAACTGCAAATGAATATGGATTTCTTTATTTCAATTCTGTTTTCTATGTTTTCAGCTATTGTTTTCATAAAGATTCTTATTTTAATAATATTTTTTTAATTAACTAATAATGTTGTCTAACCATTTCAAAATTTCATTAAATTTTAAAATCAATTAACATTTTAAAGTTCAATGTTAATTTTAATATAAATAAAATTTTTAATAAATAACTTTTTAAAAATAGATTATTATTAAAATATATTAATTTAAAATTGTTTATATTAATCAAAATGTATTTATATTATTTAAAATTTAAAATCATAGATAAATTCAAATATTAAATAAATCATGAGCAATTATCTTTGTCTAATTTATGGCATAGTATATAATATAGGAAGATATTGTTAAAAAGAATATTATAAAAATATATAATAAGATATTCATTTCATTTTTAAATTTAATTTTAGTGGATAAATAGTTAGATAACTTATTATTATAAAAAACTAATAGAAATAAAGGAGCAACAGGTATAAAATATCTGCCTTGTACACCTTGGATAATGTTAAATCCAATAGGAGTGTAGGTAATAAATTCAAAAAGGAATGTTAAAAATGAAACCACCAAAAAAATAAATAATGGAACTAATTTCTGCCTAAAAGATAATTTATATTTACTTGTGCTTAATAAGGAAACCATCACTAAAATTACGCAGTATAAAAAAGTTAAATCTAAAGGTAAAATTGAGACAAAATCCCTAAATCCTCCAACAAATGTTGTAATATAGAATTGAAAATTATATATCAAAGTATTTATTAAAATTGTTGGGAAATTTAATGGATTAGAAAGAATAAATTGAATATTATGATCTGATGAAACATTTATAGCGAAAGAACGATACATACTTTTAAATAATAAATTCCAAGTAATTAATGAAATTATTGAAGGTAAGAATATAATTAAAAATGAAAATATTCTTTTAATATTATTTTCAAATTTTTCTTTTGGGATTATAAAAAACAGTAATCCCAATAATGCATAAGCCTGTTTTGAAAAAGCCAAAACAAAAACTAAAATCATTGAAATTAAAATATCTTTATTATATATTTTATCTTTAACTAAAGCCAAATAAAGAAAAAAACTTATTGTTAAAAATGAAACTGCAAAGTTCAAACTATCAGCTGATAGTGAACTGGATTCATAGAGAGTCATAGGCATTAAAGCCATCAATAACAAAACATTTTTATGAATGGGAATAATTTTAATCCCAAAATAAACAATAATCACATAAATCAATAAATTAATCAAACGACATAAATACATTAAAAATAAAGGAGAAGAATTAAATAAACCCCCTAAAAAAATTACAATCCCCGTTGCTAAATAAGGTAAAGGAGGATAAATAGCAATATTGGCTATATTTATCGTAGAAGTTTCATTAAGATTTAAGGGTTGAGATAAGTAAAAAGAAATTTTACTAAAATTATTCACTATCTCATCTGATTGAAATTTATAAATGATTAAAATACTTGTAGGTATATGTATGACATTACTTTTAGGAATCAAATGTCCTTGACTTATTTCAAAAGCTTTATAAAAATGAGAACCTTCATCAGGTACTTGAAAAGGAGGATTAGCAAATACAAATATTAATCCAAAAATTAATGCTAAAACTACAAATACATACTCTGGTTTGTTAACTAAATTCATTTTTATCATACTAAATTCATTTTTATCATGAAAACAACCCATAAAGTGAGAGTTTAAAGATCTTGGATTCTGACTAAAATAATAATAACCTATTGTTCTATATAATTAATGTATTTCATTAGTTTATTGCACTTCACTATTTTAATGCACTTCACTATTTTAATGCACTTCATTATTCAAAAAAAAAATTTATAAATTGTTTTTTTAAGTATTAATATTTATCTTTTAAATTTAATTTAAAGAAATTATTAAGGTTATTTTTGATTACAAATATCTAATTGGATTTTATAAAATTAATATATAAATATACTGATTTTGATAAGTTCTTAATAAATAACTTTTTTTAAAAATAAATATTCTTAAAACATATTAATTAAAAATTGTTTATATTAATTAAAAATTGTTTATATTAATTAAAATTTAAAATTATAGATTTTCATGAAATAATATTTAAAATTAAATATATTGGATTTGATAAAATTCTTAATAAATAACTTTTTTAAAAATAGATACTATTAAAAAATATTAATTTAAAATTACTTATATTAATTAAAATACATTTATATTATCTAAAATTTAAAATTATAGATTTTCATGAAATAATATTTAAAATTAAATAATTTAATGAAAAAATTATCATTTCAAAATTTAAGAACATTTCTCAAAGAATTATAACTTTAAAATTATATTAAGAGCTATTTAAAGCCATAAGGAATATTTTATCACTTAATTATGTATAAAGTATTTTGTATTAATATTCTTATTAATCTTTTTAATTTTAAGGTTTACAAAGGATAGACTATATTGATTTTCAATTTAAGAGTGGTGTATTTCTATAAAGAAATATTCTTATTTTTTCTTAATTGAAAATATATCTTTATCTATTTCTAATTTATCGGTAGCCATTTTAGCAGCAAATTGTTCGGCTATTTTTTTACTTTTTCCTGTCCCATGCCCAAAAACTTTGTTATTAAGTAATATATTTATTAAAAAGGTTTTATCATGTTGATAACCAGTTTCTTTTAATAATTCATATTTAACTTCTATTTCATTAGCATCCCCATATTCTTTAATCTTAGACTTATAATCTGTAAAGAATACATGGCGAGAATCTATAAATTTAAAGATATATCTTTCTAAAAACTCTTTAGTTTTTTCAATACCCTGATCTAAGAAAAGAGCACCTAAAAAAGATTCTACAATATCGGCATTCGCAGATTTTATTTCGTTTTTTGTCATGTTATCATTAGATATTTTAAGATATTTGTTAAATCCAAGATAAAATGAGTAATATTCCAAAGCAGCTTCACAAACAAAGTTAGATCTTAATTTTGTAAGCCCTCCTTCCTCAAACTCTTCATAGTTTTCATACAAATAATGAGATACAAGTAAACTAAGAATAGAATCTCCTAAAAATTCTAAACGTTCGTAGTCATATTTTAATTTATATTTTGATTTGTAAGATGAGTGAATAAAAGCTATTTCAAAGAGTTCAGGATTGTTTGCTTTTATATTAAATTCTTGTAGTACATTCATAAAATCACTAAACATTATTGTATAGTGTTTTACTAAAATTTTCTAAGCAATTTACATTTTAAAATTAATTGTTCACATTCAAATTTTATATATTTATATTTAATCATTAAATTCAAATTTTGAAATTTTTCCATAAAATTAAAACATTTAATTAGATTTAAAATTATTTCTATTTATTTTCAAATTAAAGATAATTTAAGATAAATAATTATTTAACTTATAAAATAAAGAAAAAATAAAAAATTTTTCTAACTTAAAACAAGTATTAAGTAAATAAAATCAAATTTTTTCTTGAAAAAATAGAATTTTAAATGAATTTTGCATTAACTTTTGATAATATATGAATAGATCCATATTTAAGAAAATTTAAGTAAAACAATACATTCTATAAATTATTTCATTAATATTATTTAAAAGTATTTGTTAATATATTTTAAGTATATTGTTCTGTAAAATTATTTTTTTTTTATAATGGGTTGATAAAGTTCTTAATAAATAACTTTTTTAAAAATAGATATTATTAAAAAATATTAATTTAAAATTAATTATATTAATTAAAATAAATTTATATTATTTAAAATTTAAAATTATAAATTTTCATGAAATAATATTTAAAATTAAATAATTTAATAAAAAAAT
>JAITPS010000136.1 GCA_031289325.1 Candidatus Methanovirga meridionalis | reverse complement strand
TTTAAACTTATTTTTATTTATTTAAACTTATTTTTATTTATTTAAACTTATTTTTATTTATTTAAACTTATTTTTATTTATTTAAACTTATTTTTATTTATTTAAAATTGTTTATATTTATTTAAAATTATTTTTATTTATTTAAAATTGAAATTATATGATTTTATAAAATAATATTTAAAATTAGATAATTTAATAAAAAAAATTATCATTTTAAAATTTAAGAACTTTTCCAATTTAAGAGCTTTTCTATAATGACTATATTCGGAAATGTCAAAAATATGAAGTTTTTATATTTTTATCATTATTTTCACAATTTTATAGATGAAATAATATCTTATTTTATAAATAATCATTAATTCATCAGTATTATGCAAAAAATTAGAAATAACCCTACAGATCTAAAATTCCACAAAAATTTTTTACCATCATAAATCCAAAAACTTTTAATAAATAGAAACAATATATAAATTTAGGTGCAAAATAGTAATCATCTAAAATAGTAATCATCTAATAAATTTTATTAATTTATAATTAAATAGTTTATTTTATTCAGTGAAGAGTACAGTGAGCAAGCTTATAAAATAAGAATCTATGGCTTCCTTAGGTCGTAGAGTTTTAAAAATAGTATAAATAATGTTTTTGGGATTTGAATGTCAAACTATAATATGGAAATGGAAAAGGTTATAAAACAAATTAAGAAATATAATGCTAAAAATATAGGATTACAATTTCCTGAAGGTCTTAAGATTAAATCAACTGCCATTGCTGATGAAATTGAAACTAAAACTCAAACTAATGTTATTATTTCTGGAGATCCTTGTTTTGGAGCATGTGATGTAGCAGATTCTAAAATGATGGATATGGTTGATTTAATTGTTCATTATGGTCATACTCCCCTTCCTTTAAAATATAAAATACCAATTATTTTCATTGAAGCTTACTCTGATATTAAAATAAGTGAAGTTCTTAAAAAATCATTACCCTCATTAGAAAATTATTCTAAAATAGCTATTGCAACTACTACACAACATCTTCAAGTATTAGATGAAGTTAAAGACTTTTTAGAAGATAATGGAAAAGAAATATTTCTTAAATCTTCAAAATCAACTAAAAAAGGTCAAGTTTTAGGATGTAATTTTTCATCTATCAAAAATTTAGATGTAGAAGCTTATTTATTCCTTGGAAGTGGTAAATTTCATCCTCTTGGTATTCATCTTTTTACTAAAGCACCAGTAATTGCTGTAAATCCTTATACTTCTGAAATAAGTAATATTAAAGATTTAGCAGATGAAATATTAAGAATTAGATTTGCAAGAATTGTGAAAGCTAAAGAAGTTAATATTTGGGGTATTTTAATATCTTCTAAGGAAGGGCAATATAGATTTGATTTAGCAAAGGAAATTAAAAAAACCTTAGAGGATGAAGGAAAAAAAGCATATTTAATTTTAGTAGATAACATAAGCCCAGACATTTTACTCCCATATTTAAATATAGAAGGATTTATTGTCACTGCTTGTCCTCGAATAGCTATTGATGATTCTTCAATGTATAAAAAACCACTTATAACTCCTCAAGAATTAGAGATTGTTTTAGATAAAAGAAAATGGGATGATTATCAATTGGATGAAATTCTATTTCAATGAAAAGTATTAGATTTACATCATAAAATAGATATTTACATCATTAAAATAATAAAATCATATTCTAAGCTATTTTAGAATAATAAAATCCAAATTATTTAATTAATAAATTTATATTTGAAGATTAATTAAAAATTTTTACAATAATTAAAGATTTAAAAAATGGAAGTTAATAAAAAACTATCCTGAAGCTGAGAATCTTAGAATGATACAAAGAATAGCTAAAGCAACTGTTATCCCTACAACTTGCTGTGGACTTACCTTAGGCCCCATACTTTCTTCATCGAAGTATCTTACTAAACCTGCTCCTGATGCAGGAAGTGAAATTTTATCTTTTTTTGACATTTAATCACCTTTTTAATATTTTAATATTTTTATTATAATAAATATTTATTCAATTTATATTATTTTATTTAAATTTATTTTATTTATTTAAATTTATTATTTATTTAAATTTATTTTATTTATTTAAATGTTTTATTATATAAAGTTTTATAGTAATACAATAATAAGGATGAAAAATTTTAAGGATGAAAAATTTTTGTAATTATTGTGGTTTTGATAAAAGTTCTTAATAATTATCTTTTCTAAAAATAAGTATTATTAAAATATATTTAATTTAACTTATTTATACTGATTAAAATGTATTTATATTATTTAAAATTTGAAATTATAGATTTTTGTGAAGTGATATTTAAAATTAATAATTTAATAAAAAAATTATTATTTTAAAATTTAAGAACTTTTCTGTATTGTATATATTAAAATTCTGTATATGGATATATTAAAGAATATTAAATGTCATTTAATAGAAATACTAAATTTTGAAAAAATTCCACAAAAATTTACACTCTCAATTTATAGCAAAGTATTTAAATAAAAAAATACAAAGTATAGGAATGTTATAAAAGATTATATTTGCCTCGGTAGCTCAGTCTGGTGGAGCGCGAGACTTGTAATCCCGTGGTCGCGGGTTCAATTCCCGTCCGGGGCTTTATAAACTTTTTATTTTATAAAATTTTTAAAAATCAATGTTTTTAACCATCATATTTCAAATAAAGTATCTTTAATTTATATTCTGTTATATTATAAGAGTTTAATCTTTATTAATGCACAGAAAATTTGTTTATTAGTATTACAATAGATAGTATGTAGGGATAAGCTGTTTGATCTTTAAGTTGAGAACCGTTGCAAAAGGAGTATATTATGTATGCCTCGGTAGCTCAGTCTGGTGGAGTGCAAGACTCGTAATCCTGTGGTCGCGGGTTCAATTCCCGCTCGGGGCTTTGTATAATTTGATATATTACATTTTTAGCCATATATACAATGCTATGAATAAATTTGGAATGAAGTCTTATCAGCCGAATTTGCCATAGTCCAAAAACTTCAGGATCCATCTTTTTTACACACAATTGTAAAATTAGCATGAAAATTCAAAATCTAAAATTCAAAATCTAAATTTGGTTTTTAGGCAAAATTTAGTACATATACCTGTCATCAAATATTGTTGTACATTCTAACAATAATTATTATTATATATAACCTTGGATTACTATAATAAAATAATTAAAAATTTTTTCATAATAAATTTTTTTATAAATAATTTTTTTATAAATAATATTTATATATTAATAAAACAAAAATATATTATTATATAATAAAATTGTGTATGAAAAATCCAACTAATAAATTATTTTTACCTTTTTACTCAAATGTATTGTATAGATAAAATTCTTTTTTTAGTATTGTAATGATTTTAATGTTTTATAAAAATAAAAATTTAAAAAATGAAAGTATATTAAAAAATGAAAGTATATTAATATATTAAAAAAAATGAAATGAAATATTAAATAATGAAGATTATATTAAATTATATTAATTATTATTATTTTATAAATTATTATTGTATCGTAAATTATTGTTATATTAAATATTATAGTCATGTCAAATAAAAAAGTGATGTTTGGGACCATAGGGTAGCTTGGTCGATCCTTTGGGCTTTGGGAGCCTGAGACTCCGGTTCGAATCCGGGTGGTCCCATTTCCCGCCTTAGCTCAATTTGGCAGAGCGTTGGACTGTAGATCCAAATGTTGCTGGTTCAAGTCCGGCAGGCGGGATTTCATATTTAATTAAATCCTTTGATAATTAGTTAAAAGACTTTGATAATTAGTTAAAAGAAATATTAAGAATCAATTAATATAGAAAAATAAGAATTATGTGGATTAGTTATTCAGGATAAATAATTAAAAATTAATTCTATTTTCATATTGGACATACTGATATAAAATTATCTTTTAGTGATCTATTATATTAAATTTAACTGGTGATTATATTATATTTCTAATTATAATAAACTAAAAATACTTAAAATAGAGAGTGTAAACTTTTTTGGAGTTTTATAATTTTATTGGAGTTTTTTTATATATGAAATCCAAAATTTTTTGAAAATTTCCATACTTTTTGATACCCTCTAAAATAGAAAAACTTATAAATAAGTTTTAATAAATAGGTTAAAGAATTGATTTTATTCATTAATAATTTGCCCTGGTGGTGTAGGGGCTATCATGCGGGCCTGTCGAGCCCGCGACTCGGGTTCAAATCCCGGCCAGGGCGTTTTCATACAATATTATTTCCATAGTATAAATATTTTTTCCATATTTGATTTGTTTTCATTAATTTGAATAGATCATAAGATTTTATTTTATTTAAATTTTTTTCAGCAGATTTAAAACTTCCATGAAAAATTTCTGAAAATAATGAAATAAATATCATATAAAAATTTTCTTAAATAGTTAAGTATAAATACTATGACAACCAAAAATTAATTACCATAACTATTTCTACTATAATACATCCTTTATAAAAAATGGTTGCATTGTGTCTATGATGATTAAATACAATTGTAGTATATTATATGACAGTTACAATAAATATTAATGTTTGTTTAGGGCCCGTAGCTCAGTCTGGCAGAGCGCTTGGCTTTTAACCAAGTGGCCGCGGGTTCAATTCCCGTCGGGCCCGTTCTAATTTTTGAATTTAGATTTTTTGGTGGAGGAATAATTTGAAAAAAGATAAAGATATCTTAAAGCATGAACTTGTTCCAGAACATATTATATTATCTGACTCTGATAAAAAAAAGGTACTCATTGATTTAGGTTGCAATCAAAATCAATTGCCTAAAATTAAAATAACTGATCCTGTAGTTGAAGTAATTGGTGCTGAAGAAGGTGATGTACTGCAAATTACACGAAAAAGTGTTACTGCTGGTACATTTATCACTTATAGGCTTGTAGAAGGAGATGGAGCAGCATTAGTAAACAAAAAAATTAAAGAAGATAAGAAAGCTAAAGAAACAATTAATAAAAAAGTTGACAAAGAAGATAAAAAAGTTCTTAAAGAAGAATCAAATCTTCAAAATGAAAAAGAATTATATTTCTTGAATAAAGAAAAGTTATTGCCCACTAAATTAAACAAAACATACTATTTAGATGAATATAAACCTAAAAATCAAGGCGAACAAGACGAAATTTCTGAATCTATTTTAAAACTGAAAAATAAAGATGCAGAAGCAGAAGATTTTTTTGTGGAAAAAATATTCAGTGCAATTAATATAGACAAATTAAAAGATTTTGACTATAATTTCACTTTCTGTTCTGTTCCTGGAAGTAAAGTTACTAAGGAATTAAGTGGTATTGACAATGTTATTGAGAAACTTGTAATAAAAATCCGAGAACATCTTCCTAATAACAAAATTTCTAATTTTAAAGGTGTTAATTACTTGTATAGGAATGTTGGTGTTGAAGAATCATCTACATCTAATGATAAGAGTAAAGAGAAGCATTTAGATAGTATTAAACTGAAGTATAAAAATAGAATAAAAAATAATGTGGTTTTTCTTATAGATGATGTTATCATAACAGGAAATACAATGGATGCATGTAGAGATATTATATTAGAATCAGAGCCATTTGATGTGATTTGTATAGGCTTGACGAAAACAAAACAATATAAACCAGCGAATATATAAAATCACTAAAATTTTATTAAATATATATGTTTAAGGTGTAAAATGAGTATAAATAAAAAAATATCAGACAATACAAAATTTATCATTGCATTGCTAATGTGTTCTGGAATTGGAAAGGCTAAAGTCTACAATATATATAAAACTTTTTTATCTAATGAAGAATTAATAATCGATGATAAAAAAAATATTGAGCATATAGTTAGTAAAATTAAAATAATAGAAAAATCTAATAAAGTGAAAATAGATGAAAAAATCCTTAGGAATAATCTTAATGAAGCCGAAGATTTAATTGATGATGCAACAAAAAAATCCGTTAAAATAACTAGTATTGATGATAGTGATTATCCTAAAAGATTTAAAAATATTGGGAACTATAAGCCTCCCGTAATATTTTACTCAAAAGGAGATTTATCTTCATTTGAATCAAGTTATAATGTAGCTATTATAGGTACTTGGAAGCCAACTGATTATGGTTTAAAGATCACAGAACACTTTTCTAAAGAATTTGCTAAAAATGGATGTTCTATAATAAGTGGTTTGGCTCTTGGATGTGATACTCAAGCACATAAAAGTTGTTTAGAAGTAAATGGGAAAACAATGGCAATATTACCTGGGGATGTAGATAATGTCTTACCTTCACCTAATAGGAATTTGGCTAATGATATTTTAGATAATGGTGGTGTTTTATTAAGTGAACATTTTAAAATAAATAAGGTGAATAAAGGAATGTTTGTACAAAGAGACAAATTACAAAGCTTTTTTAGTGATATAATTCTAATTTCAAGTGCTAACTTAGAAAGTGGTACTAAATATGCAATTAAAACTGCTGAAAAATTAAAAAAAATGATAATAACGTGTAAACCGAGTTTTAAACATGAAAATGAAGAAATGTTTAAAGGAAATTTAAATTTGATTAAAAATAAAACTGCAATCCAAATATCAGAAAATGATGATATCCATTCATTTTTGAAAGAAAGTAGAGGATTGATAGCATAGAATATTTTGAATATTGATGAAAATTATGAAAATATTACTAAAATTCATCTAATCAGTGACTTACTTTTTCATATAATATCTTAATTAATATTTTAATTTTAATAGTTTATTAATATCACACTTATATTTTTACAATTTTTTATTAATTATTTAATGTAACATTATTATTGGAGGATCCCCATGAAAAATGCATGGAGCTTAGTAGATACATTTTTTGATAAATACAACTTAGTAGATCATCATATAAAATCTTACAATGATTTTATAAATAACAAAATACAAAGTATTATAGATATTACAGAACCTATTTCTTTAGAGCAGGGGGGTTACACTGTCCGAACTGGAGAAGTTAAGATTAAAAAGCCTTATGCTAAAGAAGCTGATGGTTCAAAAAGTTCGATCTGTCCTAAAGAAGCGAGGTTAAGAAATTTAACCTATTCTACTCATTTATCTTTAGAAATGGCTTTAGACAATGAAGAAGAAGAAAAAGAGTTTGAAATGGTTCCTATTGGTGAATTACCATTAATGTTAAAATCTGATTATTGTCATTTAAAAGGATTAAACGAAGAACAATTAATAAGAGCGGGTGAAGACCCATTAGATCCAGGAGGTTATTTCATAGTCAATGGATCAGAACGTGCAGTTGTAACTATGGAAGAAATTGCACCTAATAAATTTATTTTAGAAAGAATTGGAGATGTTGATGAAAGAAGAGCTAAAGCAGTAATAACTTCTATTAAAAGTGGTTTTAGAGCAAAAATAGCTTTAGAATATAAAAAACCTCGTAAAAGCGGTGTTTTTTTAAGAATTTCTTTTCCTTATGTTCCAGGTGAAATTCCATTAGTAATTTTACTTAGAGCTTTAGGACTTTCTACTGATCAACAAATTATAACAGCAATTTCTGATAAATTTGATTATCAAATGATAATTGCCGATGATATTCAAGTTTCTGATAATGGATTAAAATTAAGCTCTAAAGATATGGAAGATTTGGATGAAGAAGAAAGAGAAGATTATCTTCAAAAATCAGCTATTAAATTCATTGGAAATCGTGTTGCTAAAGGTATGGGTGAAGAATATCGTATTAAACGTGCTGAAGATATTATTGACAGATACTTACTTCCGCATATGAGTATTAAAAGCGATAAAAGAGAGAAAAAAGCTATTTATTTAGCTGAAATGACTGAAATGCTTTTACAAGTTATATTTGAAGAAAGAGAACCTCATGATAAGGATCATTATACTAACAAAAGACTTCGTGTTTCTGGTGACTTGATGGAAGACCTTTTTAGAGTTGCATTTACTAATTTAACAAGAGATATATCTTACCAACTTGATAGAAGTGTTTTTCGTGGGAAAGAACTTTCTATAAAACAAGCTACAAGAGCTGATGTTTTAACCGATACTATTAAACATGCAATAGCGACAGGCAATTGGGTAGGTGGGCGATCAGGTGTAAGTCAGCTTCTTGATAGAACAAGCTATATGGGTACATTATCGCACCTTAGAAGGGTAGTTTCACCTTTAAGTAGAACCCAACCTCATTTTGAAGCAAGAGATTTGCATCCAACACAATTCGGTAAAGTTTGTCCAAATGAAACCCCTGAAGGGCCTAATTGTGGATTAGTAAAAAATTTAGCCCTCATGTGTAAAATATCTGAAGGTTCAGATGCTAATGAAATAGAAGATATTGCTAATGAAATATTATTAAAGATGAATAATAATGATCCAACAGATGGTAGTCCTGCTGTCATTAGTAAATATTATTAAAGAGATGAATATTGTTTAACAAGTTATTAATAAATTTAGTTTAAGAAACCAGAAATGGTCTTATGGTGCATTTCTTATTTTTTTAAAGTTTGATTTCAATAATTTTATTTCAATGATTTATTATTAAAAAATTTTCATATAAAACAAATTAATACTCTAATTGGAGGAAAATTGGAATAAACGAATAGAGTTATATAATCATTGCCAATTTTTTAAAATGGAGAATATTCTATGGTGGATAAAGATAAAATATTAAAAGAACTTATAGAAAAATGTAAAAAAGAGTTAGGAAAATATAGTACAGATAACTTTAAAGAAGGAAGAGGTAAACCTCCAGAAACTTTTTTAAAGATTTTAACAAAAAAATACAGCCCTGATCTTCATGTATCTGAGCCTAAAAATATTAAAGATTTATATAATGATATTCAAAGTATTATAAATGATTATAGAGTGAATGGTAAATCATTTAAAGAAATGATTGATGAATTCCATAGCTTATCTGATGGTAAAAAAGAGCAAGGGAAAGAAATTAATAAAGAAAAAGAAGGCAAACTTGAAGGATTAAAAGAAGGTGAGCTTGAAGGATTAAAAGAAGGAGAAATTATAAAAGAAAAAGAGGAAGAAATTAATAAAAAAAAAGAGGAAAAGAAAGGATCAAAAAAGGAAACTGAAATATTAAAAGAAATTATAGAAGAATGTAAAAAACAGTTAGAAAAATTTAGTACACCTAAATTTAGAGAAGGAAGACATAATCCTTCAAAAAGTTTTTTAGAGATTTTAACAAAAAAGTACAATCCTGATAAACATCATGATGAGCCTAAAAATATTATAGATATATATGATGATATTCAAAGTATTATAACTGATTATATGGTGAATGGTAAATCATTTAAAGAAATGATTGATGAATTTCATAGTTTATATGATGGTAAAGAGCAATCGGAAGAAATTAATAAAGAAAAAGAGGAAAAAATTAATAAAGAAAAAGAAGAAGAAATTAATAAAGAAAAAGAAGAAGAAATTAATAAAGAAAAAGAGGAAGAAATTAATAAAGAAAAAGAGGAAAAGAAAGGATCAAAAAAGGAAACTGAAATATTAAAAGAAATTATAGAAAAATGTATAAAACAGTTAGAAACATATAGTAAACCTGAATATAAAGAAGGAAGAAAGAATCCTCCAAAAAGTTTTTTAAAGATTTTAACAAAAGAGTACCATCCTGATAAACATCATGATGAGCCTAAAAATATTATAGATGTATATGGGGATATTCAAAGTATTATAAATGATTATATGGTGAATGGTAAATCATTTAAAGAAATGATTGATGAATTTCATAGCTTATGTGATGGTAAAGAGCAATCGGAAGAAATTAATAAAGAAAAAGAGGAAGAAATTAATAAAGAAAAAGAGGAAGAAATTAATAAAGAAAAAGAGGAAAAGGAAAAAGAGGAAAAGGAAACTAAAATTTACATGAATGGTGAACTCATAGGTTCATGTGAGAATCCAGAGCAATTTGTTACAGAAATGAGAGAAAAACGGCGTGCAGGTGAAATTTCTGAAGAAATGAACATTACCTACTATGATAAAACATCGGAAATATATATTTTCAATGATCCTGGAAGAGCAAGAAGACCTTTAATAATTGTTAAAAATGGTATTCCTTCATTAGAACCTTCTCATATTCAGAAGATAGCAGAAGGTAAATTTAAATGGGATGATTTAATAGTAAAAGGTATTGTTGAATTTCTGGATGCTGAAGAAGAAGAAAACTCTTATATAGCAATGGGAATTCATGACCTTAATGAAGACCACACTCATTTAGAAATTGATCCTTCAACAATGTTAGGGATTTGTGCTGGTATTATCCCATTTTCCAATCATAATTCTTCACCAAGAAATACAATGGAAGCAGGAATGACAAAACAAGCATTGGGACTATATGTTTCTAACTATATGCATCGTACTGATACAAGAGCTCATTTATTACATCAACCACAAACTCCTATGGTTAAAACAAGAATAATTGATGCTACTGATTATGATAAGCGTCCATCTGGTCAGAATTTTATAGTAGCTGTTATGTCTTTTGAAGGTTACAATATGGAGGATGGTTTAATCCTGAATAAATCATCTTTAGAAAGAGGTCTTGCAAGATCTTCATTTTTCAGATCTTATGAAACATTTGAAAAAAAATATGCTGGAGGTCAAGAAGATAAATTTGAAGTACCTGGAAAAGGTGTGAGAGGGTATCGGTCTGAAAAAGCATACAGACACTTAGATGAAGATGGTATAATCACTCCTGAATCTTATGTTGAAGCTGGGGATGTTTTAATAGGAAAAACTTCTCCACCTCGTTTTTTAGAAGAAATTGATGAATTCGGATCTGCTAATGAAAAAAGAAGAGAAACATCTGTTACAGTTAGAAATGGAGAAAAAGGGGTTGTAGATGCTGTACTTCTAACAGAAACGGTCGGAGGAAGCAAATTGACTAAAATAAGAGTTAGAGACATACGTCAACCAGAATTTGGAGATAAATTTGCATCAAGGCATGGACAAAAAGGTGTTGTAGGCAGTATATTATCTCAAGAAGATGTTCCATTTACAGAAAATGGAGTAGTTCCAGATTTAATTATTAATCCTCATGCTATTCCTTCAAGAATGTCTATTGGTCAGGTATTGGAAATGGTGGCTGGCAAAGTAGGATGTATAAAAGGAGAAAGAGTTGATGGCACTCCATTTAATACAGATATGGAAGCAGAAATTAAAAAATTCCTTACAGATAATGGATTTGAACCTAATGGATGTGAATCACTTTACAATGGAATGACTGGAGAGAGAATAGAAGCAGAAATATTTATAGGTGTAGCATATTATCAAAAATTACATCATATGACAACCGATAAAATGTATGCTCGCTCACGTGGACCTGTTCAACTTCTTACAAAGCAACCAACTGAAGGAAGAGCACGTGAAGGTGGTTTAAGATTTGGTGAAATGGAAAGAGATTGTTTAATTGCTCATGGTGCAACTTTAGCCTTAAAAGAAAGACTTTTAGATGAATCAGATAAATATAAAGCTATTGTATGTAATGAATGTGGTATGCTTTCAGTACATGACAAAATCAGAAATAAAATTTATTGTCCAATATGTGGTGAAGTAGATTCATTCCCAGTTGAAATTTCTTATGCTTTTAAATTATTATTAGATGAATTAAAAAGTTTATGTATATTCCCTAAACTTATACTTGAAGATAAAGCTTAAGTGAATATAAAATATAAATAAAAGCTTTTAAGTTAATAATAGTGGATTCAATAAAGTTTTTAATGTATATTATTAAAAAATAATAGTTTAAATATTATTCATATTGATTAAAATATATTTACATTATTCAAAATTATAGATTTTTATTAATATCATATTATAAAATGTAAATAATTATAATAAAAAAAATTATCATTTTAAAATTTAAGAATTTTTCCATACTTTTCCATAATAACCATAATATAATAACAAAACATTTAATAAGAAAAAAAGATTAAAAATACTAATTAAGGAGAGAATAAATTGAAACCAGTATTAAAACAAATTTCTCAAATAGCCTTTGGGCTAATGTCTCCAGAGAATATAAGAGAGATGTCTGTAAGAAAAATTGAAACTCCAGATACATACGATGAAGATGGTTATCCTATAGAAAGAGGGTTAATGGATCCACATTTAGGTGTAATTGATCCAAGTTTAAAATGTAAAACTTGCGGTTCTAAGGGAGGAGAGTGTCAAGGACATTTTGGGAGTATAGAATTATCAAGACCTGTTATCCATGTAGGTTTTGGTGATACAGTATATAAAATCTTACAATCTACATGTAACAAATGTAGTCGTATTCTTTTCAATGAAAATGAAATAGAAACTTACACAGCAAAAATTAATGAAATCATGAAAAATGGTGAAAGCTTAACTAAAACTATAAAAGAAATATATAAGGAAGCAAAAACCAGAGATAAATGTCCATATTGTGATGAAGAACAAGAAGGGATTAAAATAGATAAACCTATTTCTATCATGGAAGGAGGCTACAAATTAACTCCAAGTGAAATAAGAGAAAGACTTGAAAAAATTACTAATGAAGATTCTTTACTTTTAGGAGTTAATCCTAAAGTTGCACGCCCTGAATGGATGATTTTAACAGTTCTTCCAGTTCCTCCTGTCACTGTAAGACCTTCAATTACTTTAGAAACTGGAGAAAGATCAGAAGATGATTTAACACATAAGCTTGTAGATATTTTAAGAATTAATCAACGATTAATTGAAAATATGGAAGCTGGTGCTCCACAACTTATTGTAGAAGATCTTTGGGAACTTTTACAATACCATGTAATAACATACTTTGATAATGAAGCATCAGGTATTCCTCCTGCAAGACATAGATCTAAAAGACCTTTAAAAACATTAACACAAAGACTTAAAGGTAAAGAAGGACGTTTTAGGAGTAATCTATCTGGTAAAAGAGTTAACTTCTCAGCACGTACAGTAATATCTCCTGATCCTAATATTAGTATAAATGAAGTTGGGGTTCCAGAAACAATAGCTAAAGAAGTTACAGTGCCAGTCCATGTAAATGAATGGAACATTGATGAGGTGAAAAAATATATTAATAATGGATCTGATGTTCATCCAGGAGCTAACTATGTTATACGACTTGATGAAAGAAAAATAAGGATTTATGATGAAACAAAAGAAGCCATCTTAGAAAAATTAGAACCAGGATATATTGTGGAAAGACATCTTAAAGATGGTGATATTGTATTATTCAATCGTCAGCCTTCACTTCATAGAATGTCAATGATGGCACATGAAGTTAAGATTTTGCCATATAAAACTTTTAGATTGAACTTATGTGTTTGCCCTCCATACAATGCAGATTTCGATGGGGATGAAATGAACATGCATGTTTTTCAGACTGATGAATCCCGTGCTGAAGCAAAATCACTAATGAGAGTTCAAGAACATATCATTTCTCCTCGTTTTGGTGGACCAATTATTGGTGCTATTCACGATCATATCTCAGGAGCATATCTTTTAACAAGAAAGGGTTCAACATTTACAGAAGAACAAGCATTTCAAATCATAAGAAAAGCTAAAATGACAATACCAAAAAGGAAAAACAGAGATTGGGATGGAAAAGAGTTATTTAGTTTACTTTTACCTGATAAGATTAACATGCAATACAAAGCTGAAATCTGTAAAAACTGTGATCCTTGTTTAGGTAAAAAGTGTCATTATGATGCATATGTGGTTATTGAAGATGGAGAATTGATCACTGGTGCAATAGATGAGAAAGGATATGGTTCATTTTCAGGAAAAATATTGGACAAAATCGTGAAAGAATACGGTTCTGATAGAACCAGGCAATTTCTTGATGAATCAACCAGTTTAGCTATTTCAGGTATTATGAAAGTAGGAATAACTACAAGTACTCATGATGAAGATATTTCAGAAGAAGCAAGAAAAGAAATTCAAAAGCTCTTAAATGAGGCTGAGGATAATGTAGATCAACTTGTGAAAGATTATGAAATAGATCAACTTGTTGAAGCTTATGAAAATGGTGTATTAGAAGTATTACCTGGCAGAAATTTAAATGAAACTTTTAAAACGAAAATTATGCAGGTTCATGGTGAAACAAGGGACAAATCTGGTGAAAAAACAGAAAATGACTTTATAATGGAGAACTACCCAGAAAGAGAAAGAGAAGGAATTCAAGATCACTTAAATAAGGCTGATGAAAATGTAGATCAACTTGTGGAAGCTTATGAAAATGATGAATTAGAAGCATTGCCAGGTAAAAGTTTAAATGAAACTGAGGATAATGTAGATCAGCTTGTGGAAGCTTATGAAAATGATGAATTAGAAGCATTGCCAGGTAAAAGTCTAAATGAGACTTTTAAAATGAAAATTATGGAAGTTCTTGGTGAAGATTATAAAAAATTAAAAGCATTGCCAGGTAGAAGTTTAAAAGAAACTTTAGAAATGAGAATCATGCAGGTTCTTGGTGAAGCAAGGGACAAATCTGGTGAAATAGCAGAAAATAACTTTAAAATGGATAATCACTCTGTAATAATGGCAACCACTGGTGCAAGAGCATCTATGCTTAACCTTACTCAGATTAGTGCATGTGTAGGACAGCAATCTGTTCGTGGTGGTAGAATTAACAGAGGATATATTGAAAGAACATTACCTCACTTTAGAAAAAATGAATTAACCTCTAAGGCACGTGGATTTGTACATTCGAGCTATAAAGAAGGTTTAAATCCGAGTGAATTCTACTTCCATGCAATGGGTGGTCGGGACGGATTAGTTGATACAGCTCTTCGTACAGCTCAAAGCGGTTATATGCAAAGACGTCTTGTTAATGCTCTTCAAGATGTTAGTGTAAAAGATAATGGTATGGTTACAGATAACAGAGGATTGATAATCCAAACAATGTTTGGTGAAGATGGTATTGATCCAGCTAAAAGTGATCATGGTAAAGTAGCTGACTTAGATAAAATAATAGATGAGATGAGAGTTAAATAATTAGCTATTAAAAAGGTGATATTGTGGGGAATATTGATCAAGAAATAATAGATAAAGTTATTAAAATAGCTAAAAAAAAGAAAGTAGATTTTCCAGAAAGTTATGTTGATGATATTGCAGAAGCATATATTAGAAGAGAACTAACAGATAAAGAGTTAGAAACTCTAATTGTTAGAGTTAAAAAAGCATATGAATCTTCAAAAGTTGAATCTGGAGAAGCGATAGGAACGGTCGCTGCTCAATCTGTAGGAGAACCAGGAACTCAAATGACAATGAAAACTTTTCATTATGCTGGGGTAGTAGAACTTAATGTTACATTAGGTTTGCCACGATTAATCGAAATAGTAGATGCAAGAAAAACCATATCAACACCAACTATGACAATATACTTCGATGAAGATCATAGATTTGATGAAGAATTTGTTAAAAAAACAGCAGATGAAATTGCTAAAATTACAATAAATGATATTTTAGATGATTTTCATGTTGATTATGTACAAAAGAATGTTAAAATAGTTATTAATCAAGAAAAAGTTAAAGAAAAGCATCTTGAATTTAATGATATCCTACTAAAAATAGAAAAATCATTTAAAAAACATATTATTGATATTGATAATAATAAAATAACCAGTGTAGATGGAGGGTTGACTGGTGCAAGAATCGAAGCAAGTTCTATTGATAATATTAAAATAACTATTGCACCAAAATTAGATAAAAGAACTAAAGGCATACAATTTAGAGACATTCGTCTATTAGCTGATAAAATTAGAAATTTACAAATTAGTGGTGTTAAAGATGTTAATAAAGTTATAATAAGAAAAGATGATCAATGGGTTCTTAATACTGAAGGTTCAAACCTTAGTGCTGTTCTTAAAAAGGAAGGTATAGATAAGGAGAGAACCACTACAAATCACATTCATGAAATTTATACTGTTTTAGGTGTTGAAGCAGCTCGTAATGCAATAATAAAAGAAACTGTTGATACACTTAATGAACAAGGTCTTAGTGTTGATATTAGACATATAATGTTAGTAGCCGATATGATGACTGCTGATGGAACAGCAAAATCTATTGGTAGACATGGTATTAGTGGTAATAAATCCAGTGTTTTATCTCGTGCAGCTTTTGAAGAAACTGGAAAACATCTTCTTCATGCAAGTATAAGAGGAGAAGTTGATGAACTAACTGGTGTTATTGAAAATATTATCATAGGACAACCAATACCAGTTGGTACAGGTTCAGTAGGTATAATGATGAAAAATAAATAAGGGTATGTAAAAAGAGGATGGATTTTCCTAAATTAAAAATATGTGCTAAAAATTTGATGACACATATATGTACTAAATTTTTTCTGCATATAAACTAATTTTTGGATTTTAATTTTCCATGCTAATTTTACATGGTCTAAATAATGACATTCTAAAAAGAGTCTAAATAATAAATAACTATAGGAGAGAGATGATGGATATAGATAGAGGAATTAGGGTAGCAGTTGATACAGGTGATGTTATATTGGGTTCTGAGAAATCAATTCAATCTTTGAAATTAGGAGATGGTAAACTTGTTGTTGTAGCAAAAAATTCTCCTAAAGAAATTATTGAAGATGTAGAATATTATTCTAAACTTTCAGAAATTCCTATGCATGTTTATGAAGGAACAAGTGTAGATTTAGGGTCTGTATGTGGAAAACCTTTCACTGTCGCTACTTTAATTGTTAAAAATCCAGGAGATTCTACAATTTTAGATCTTATGGAGTAGATTATTGTGTCGATTAAATTAAGTGGAAATGAAATAAAATATATAGCATTATTTGAGAATATGACTGGTGCTATGGTTAAAGATTGTATAATCGATGAAGAAAATGGTAAAGTTACTTTCGTTGTAAAAAATGGGGATATGGGGTTAGCTATTGGTAAAAAAGGATCAACAGTTACGAAAGTTCAAAAAGCAGTTGATAAAGGTGTTGAAATTGTTGAACACTCTGAAGATCCAATAGAGTTTTTAAAAAATTCATTGGCTCCAGCTCACCTCAAAACCATTAAAATAATTCAAAAGGAAGATAAAGGAAAAATTGCTAATATTATTGTGGAAGGTCAAAATAAAGGTTTAGCTATTGGTAAAAATGGTCAAACTATTGAAAGAGCAAAATTATTGCTTAAAAGACAACATAATATTAATGATGTTATAATAAAGTAGTATAAAATAAAATTATTCAAATAAAATTATTAAGATTTATAAAAAGAATCTAATAATTATAATAAAAAATTAAATTTGAAAAATTAGAAATATTTATAAATAATTAATTAATAAAATATAATTATTATAATTAATAAATAAATATTTTAATAAATAAATATTTTAATAAATATAAATATTTTTAAATAAATAATATTGAAATAATTAAATCAAACCTTAATTTTAAATTTAACTTTTTAATCTAACTTTACTGTTTAATTTAAATCGATTTATAAACCATATTTTATAAATTAATATTGTTATTTTAAAAATTGTTTATTATATGATAATTGTTTATTATATGATAAAAATTGTTTAACTAATTTTAAATATAAAATATGAAATTTTAGGATATTGAATCTTTAATAGTAATAAAACTTTTAATAAATAAGATGATGTAAACTTTGTGAAGTTTTTTTTAAAATTTTCATTAATTATCAATGAAATGTTAATTTATTAGTGAAATAATATTCAAAAGCTCCATAATTTTAAAACTCTCATAAGTAAAATAAAAATTTTTAAAGTATAATGAAAACTTTTATTTTTAATAAATTTTTATTTTTAATAAATTTTTAATTTTAATAAACTTTTAATTTTAATAAATTTTAATTTTAATATATCTATAAGGAGATATTAAGCATTTTATAAGGAGATATTAAGCATGCCAGGACTTTTTGCTGCAAAGAAACTTAAAAAAAATAGACAGAATTTTAAATGGAAAGATGTTGAATACAAAAGGAAAGCTTTAAGATTAGATGTTAAAGCTGATCCTCTTGAAGGAGCACCTCAAGCAAGAGGAATTGTAATTGAAAAAGTAGGAATTGAAGCTAAACAGCCTAATTCTGCTATAAGAAAATGTGTCCGTGTACAATTAATTAAAAATGGAAAACAATTAACTGCATTTGCTCCAGGAGATAAAGCTATTGGTTTTATTGACGAACACGATGAAGTTATGATTGAAGGAATTGGTGGACCTTCAGGAAGATCTATGGGTGATATTCCTGGTGTTAGATGGAAAGTCAGTAAAGTAAATAATGTTGCTTTATCTGAAATGGTTAGTGGTAGAATAGAAAAACCTGTGAGGTAATTTAATGAGTCAAATTTTTGATAAATGGGATTTAGGAGAAATTAAAGTCGAAGATTTAGGATTAATTAAATATATTTGTTTAGATGAAGTTTTAGTTCCTCATACTTTAGGTAGGCATGTTAAAAGACAATTTGCCAAATCAAAAGTTTTTATTATAGAAAGATTAATTAATAAAATAATGAGGACTGCAAGAAATTCTGGTAAAAAAAATAAAGCTTACACTATTGTTAAAGAAGCTTTAGAGATAATTAACAAAAAAACTAAGCAAAATCCTATTCAAATTTTAGTAAAAGCAATTGAAAATACTTCTCCTCGAGAGGAAACTACAAGAATTAGGTACGGTGGTATTGGTTATCAAGTGGCTGTTGATATTTCTCCTCAAAGAAGAGTAGATTTATCTTTAGGTTTTTTAACAAAAGGAGCATCACGATCTGCTTTTAAAAATAAAAAATCGGCTGTCGCATGTTTAGCAGATGAAATAATTCTTGCTTCTGAACATGATACTCGAAGTTTCGCAATTCAAAAAAAAGAAGAGAAAGAAAGAGTTGCAAGAGCAGCACATTAATTTATTCTTTTTTATAATTAATTAATTTACTTATTTTTATTAATTTAAGAAGTAAATTTTATTAATTATATGTTAGGGTTCATACATTTAGAGATGTATGGAATTTTAAGAAGTAAGAAATAATATTGATTATATTAAGAAAAACTAATGTGATAAGTTATATACTATATAATAAGATTTTTTATAATTTTATTTATAAATTCTTTATTCAATTAAGGTGATATTTTGAGTAGACGAGACAAAATGATTGGAAAAATAAAGGAGTTAATGTATGAATCAGATTTCATAAGAAACATAGGTATTGTTGCACATATTGATCATGGGAAAACTACATTATCTGACAATCTTTTAGCTGGAGCAGGTATGATTTCTGAAGATTTAGCTGGAGATGCCAGAAGTCTTGATTTTGATGAGCAAGAATCAGCAAGAGGAATTACCATTGATGCTGCAAGTGTTTCTATGGTTCACACATATGAGGATGATGACTATTTAATTAATTTAATTGATACTCCAGGGCATGTTGATTTTGGGGGCGATGTAACTCGTGCAATGAGAGCTGTGGATGGAGCTGTTGTTGTTGTATGTGCTGTTGAAGGAATCATGCCTCAAACAGAAACTGTATTTAGACAAGCATTAAAAGAAAATGTTAGACCAGTATTATTTATTAACAAAGTTGATAGATTAATCAATGAATTAAAATTACAACCACAAGAACTTCAAAATAGATTTATTAAAATAATTGCTGAAGCTAACAAACTTATTAAAGGGATGGCTCCTGAAAATAGGAAAGAAGAATGGAAAGTGGATGTTAATGATGGTAGTGTTGCATTTGGTTCAGCATACCATAATTGGGCAATTAATATTCCAATCATGGGAAAATCTGGAATTAACTTTAAAGATATTATAGATTTTTGTAATGAGGATAAACAAAAAGAATTAGCTAAAAAAGTTCCAATAACCGATGTATTATTGGGTATGGTTGTTGAACACTTACCAAGTCCTTCACAATCACAAAAATATAGGGTTCCAGCTATATGGGAAGGAGATATTGAAAGTGAAGAAGGACAAGGAATGATAAATACAGACTCAAAAGGTCCATTAGCTGTTATGGTAACGAATGTTAGTATTGATAAACATGCTGGTGAAATTGCAACTGGAAGAGTTTATGGTGGTACAATTGAAAAAGGTATGGACGTTTATCTTGTAGGTTCTCATGCAAAATCAAGAACCCAGCAAGTTGGTGTGTTCTTTGGTGCTGAAAGAGTTAATACAGATAAAGTTCCTGCAGGAAATATTGTAGCTATAACTGGTGCTAAAGGTGCAATTGCTGGAGAAACTATTTGTGAAGATGGAAAAAGAATTAAGGAATTTGAAGGCATTGAGCATATATCTGAACCAGTAGTCACAGTAGCTGTTGAAGCAAAAAATACAAAGGATCTCCCTAAATTAATAGAAGTTTTAAGGCAAGTTTCTAAAGAAGATCCTACTATTAGAGTAGACATTAATGAGGAAACTGGTCAACATTTAATTTCAGGTATGGGAGAACTTCATTTAGAGATTATCACATATAGAATAAATGAAAAAGGTGTTGCAATTGAAACTTCTGAACCTATTGTTGTTTACAGAGAAACTGTTGCAGGAAAAGCAGGACCAGTTGAAGGAAAATCTCCAAATAAGCACAATAGATTTTATATTGAAGTTGAACCATTAAATCCATCCATATTTGATGCTATTAATGAAGGTAAAATTAAAGAAGGTAAAGTCAAAGGGAAAGAATCAGCCCCAATATTTATTGAAAATGGTTTAGAGAAAGAAGAAGCGAGAAGAGTTTGGAATGTACATAATAAAAGTATATTTCTTAATATGACTCGTGGTATTCAATATTTAGATGAAGTTAGAGAGCTTTTAGTTGAAGGTTTTGAATCAGCTTTAGATGCAGGTCCAATAGCTAATGAAATAACTGTGGGATTAAAATTCAAACTTGTAGATGCAAAGCTTCACGAAGATGCAATTCACAGAGGCCCTGCTCAGGTTTTACCATCTATAAGAAAAGCTATATTTGGTTCAATAATGTTAGCACAACCTGTTTTACTCGAACCAATTCAAAATGTATTCATTACCACTCCTCAAGATTATATGGGCAATGCTACACGAGAAATTCAAAATAGAAGAGGGCAAATTGTTGATATGGATCAAGAAGGCGACATGGCAAATATAGAATCTAAAGTTCCTGTTGCTGAAATGTTTGGATTTGCAGGAGATATTAGGTCTGCTACAGAAGGTAGATGTTTATGGTCTACTGAAAATTCAGGGTTTGAAAGATTACCAAACGAACTACAAAAGCAAATTATTAAAGAAATTAGACAAAGAAAAGGTCTAACCCCAGAACCTTATGGAGCAGATCATTATATAGGACAATAAATCAAACTTTTAAAAGAAAAATTGAAGGTTTTTTAATTGAAGATTTTTTTTAATTTTATTTTTGATAGAAAATAAGTGAAAATTAAAAATTTTGTTTAACATTTCTTTATAGTGTGTGATAGAGTTTGTTTAATCACAGAAATTCTATATTCTATTTATTAATTTTTTTAATTTATTATTAAATTTTAAATTTAAATTATTTTAATTCATTAATATTATAATAACTCGCATTTAAATAATATTTTTAGAAATAAATGGTTTGTATAACATCATTAATTAAATTATTAATGCTTTAGACTATACTGTATAAAATTAGTATTTTTATTTCAATATTTTTTAAATACAATAAAAATTTTAGATTTGTAATTAATAGATAAATACTTATATAAAAAGAAATATATTATAATCAAGTTAAATACTCAACTTAAAAATTCAATAAATTTTAACTTAAAATATTTAACTTTATAAAAAAAAGATTTATAAAAATAAGATTTAAAATTATTTATAAAAATAAGATTTAAAATTAAATAAATAATATTAAATAAATCTTAAAATATTTAAATCATTTTATAGTGGTTTTGATAAAATTCTTAATAAATAACTTTTTTAAAAATAAATATTATTAAAATTATATTTATTTAAAATTATATTTATTTAAAATTAATTATATTAATTAAAATAAGTTTATATTATTTAAAATTTAAAGTTATATATTTTTATAAATTAATATTTAAAATTAAATAATTTAATAAAAAATATTATCATTTTAAAATTTAAGAACTTTTCCATAATGACTATAATTTAATTTTATATTAATTAAATGATTTTTATTAATTAAATGATTTTAAAATTCAAATTTCTATTTAACTTAAATAATCAAATTATTATAAGTATAATCTAAATATAAGTATAAGTATGGATTAACTTTTATTTAAATTTATTAAGCACAAATAGAATTTGAATATTTCTCTAATAATTGGAGGTTTTATTAATGGCGAAAAAAAAAGAACATATCAACTTAGCATTCATCGGACATGTTGACCATGGGAAATCTACACTTGTAGGACACTTATTATTACAATCTGGAGCAATTGCTGAACAGCAATTAGATGAAGGAGAAAACAAATTTAGATTTGTTATGGACAAGCTTACTGAAGAAAGAGAAAGAGGAGTTACAATTGATTTAGCACATGCAAAATTCGAAACTCCAACATACGAATTTACAATTGTGGACTGTCCAGGACACAGAGATTTTGTTAAAAACATGATTACTGGAGCATCCCAAGCAGATGCAGCTGTTCTTGTAGTGGCTGCAGATGACGGGGTGATGCCTCAAACTAAAGAGCATGTTTTCTTATCCAGAACCTTAGGCATTAACCAACTTATTATAGCTATTAATAAGATGGATCTTATTAAATACGACGAAAAGAAATTCAATGAGTTGAAAGATGAAGTCACAGCTTTAATTGCAACTGTTGGTTACAAAGACATTACTTTCCTACCACTTTCTGCATTTGAAGGAGACAATATTTCAGAAAGTAGTGCTAACACACCATGGTACAAAGGACCAAGTTTAATTGATGCTTTAAATGAATTAAAAGCACCTGAAAAACCAACTTCTTTACCATTAAGAGTACCTATTCAAGATGTTTACTCAATTACTGGTGTAGGAACTGTACCTGTTGGAAGAGTTGAAACTGGAATAATGAAAAAAGGAGAAAATGTTGTATTCGAACCTGCAGGAGCATCTGGTGAAGTAAAAACTATTGAGATGCATCATGAAACCTTTGATCAAGCTGAACCTGGAGATAACATTGGATTTAATGTTAGAGGTGTAGGTAAAAACGATATTAGAAGAGGAGATGTTGCAGGAGACACAAACAAAGCACCAACAGTAGCTAAAGAGTTCGATGCACAAATTCAAGTATTGAACCATCCTGGTGTTATAACCATAGGATATACTCCTGTTTTCCATTGCCACACAGCTCAGGTTGCATGCACATTTTTAGAATTATCTAAAAAATTAGATCCAAGAACTGGTGATGTTGCAGAAGAAAATCCTGATATATTAAAAACAGGAGATGCAGCTATTGTAAAAGTTAGCCCAACTAAACCTATGGTAATTGAAAAATATAGTGAAATTCCTCAAATGGGTAGATTTGCTATAAGAGATAGTGGTCAAACTATAGCTGCGGGTATGTGTATGAATATTACTCCAGTTAAATAGGGAGATAGATGTATAATTTTCAATGATTTGATGGTGAATTATTATATAAATGATTAATTATTAAATTTAATCGTTAATGAATAAATTATTAATAATTCAATTTTAACCAAAAATCATTTTTTTATTATTTTAATTTTTTTTATATTTTTTGAGAGGATAAAGTATGCATCAAGCAAGAATTAAACTTACAGGAACAGATCCAGATAAATTAGCTTATATTTGTGACCAGCTTAAAAAAATAGCTGAAAGAACTGGAGTGGATTTATCAGGTCCGATTCCACTTCCAACTAAAAAATTAGTTGTTCCAACAAGAAAATCACCAGATGGTGAAGGAAAAGCTACTTGGGAAAAATGGGAACTTAGAATTCATAAAAGACTTGTTGGAATTGGAGCAGATGAACGTGCCATGAGACAAGTTATGAAAGTTAATGTTCCTGATAATGTAAGTATTGAGATAGAACTTAAAAGTTAATTTTTTTAAAAGTTAATTTTTTTTTTAAAAATAGGGTTTAATTAATAGAATTTGATTAATAATTATAGTGTATGAAATAATATTTTTAAGTACAGAAAAACTTCGTTTTTCTAATTGAACAAGTTCAATAATGAGATTTTTTAAATTACACCATAAGTATTAAATTTTTAATTAAAAA
>JAITPS010000099.1 GCA_031289325.1 Candidatus Methanovirga meridionalis | reverse complement strand
CCAATCACTTGTTTAAGAGTTTCTGGGGAGAAAATCCCACACAACTGGGATTAAAATATTTAACAATATTTCACTGATTTAATTAATGAAGAATAGAGACCCTATCCTGTCGCACTATTACCTTTAAACAGTTCTTCTAATGTACTAACAAGTAAAGATTTTCCAAATCTTCGTGGGCGTGATAAAAAACATATATCCACATTTTCAATTAATTCATAGACATATTTCGTTTTATCAACATATAAGTAATTATTTTCTCGTATCACTCTAAAATCTTGTCGTCCAATAGGTAACTTTTTTAACATTTTTATCAAATCCATTCACAACAGAAAATAAATTTTTAATCCCAAAGAGAAACTGGCTGACATTTATTTTTTCTGAAATTACAAAGAATTTCTTAAATTAAATCCTACTCATTTAAATTAAATCTTACTCATGAATAATAATTATAATAGCCAATAATATATAACTGTTTCGATTTTTTCATTCACCACCCACTCCTCCAAAATAGGTTTAAATTAAGTGATTAAAGCATGTAATAGAGAATAAATATTTGCAAATTCATATTAAGAATATGAATCATGAAATTGGGGGTTCAATAAAAATAGGAGTAATCATAGTTCAACATAATATTTTAATTGATGGAAATAGTAATTATGCGATTACTGAAGTTGTAAAGTTAATAAAAGAATTATATGATGTTAAATTTCCTTATAATATAACATGAACATTTGTTAGAGTTGAATTTAATCTTAATTTATAGCAAATCCTTCTCAACTGCACATTTAAAGCCTAAAAATTAGCGAAAATTTTTAAAAAAAAAAGTAAAAAATGTTGACTTAGAAAAAGAGTATTTGGGATTATTAGACTCATCTGGAGAACAAGCATTATAAAAAACTCAACAAAAACACTTCATGCACCCAAAACAAAAAATAAAACAATTAATAAATGATAAAAAATTCAAAAAAACTTCACATGAATATTAAGAATTAATTGTGAGTCATTTTATAATAAACACATATATAGTGTTCTGTAAAATTATTTTCTTTTATTTATATATAGAATTTTACAAAATCCAGTTAAATATCTGCAATTAAAAATGATTTTTACTTCTTTAAATTAAATTTAAAAGACAAATATTAATATGTAAAAAAATAATTTGCAAAAAATTTTTTGAATAATGAATTACATTAATTATGCAGAACACTATAATTTTAAATTAATATAAATAATTTTAAATTAATATACATTCTAAAAAGTTATACATTTAACTATTTCCCTTAAATCTTCATCTATTTTCTCCCATTCTTGGTTTAAATTAAGAGATTTTATATGAATAATTTTATCTTGAATTTTGTATTGATAATTGATATCCTCATCAAAGGAAGCATAAAGTAACATTCCACTTATTTCTCCATTAAATTTACTATTATTTATATAAGAATAAATTTGATAAAGATGTGAAGATTTTAAGGTCTTTTTTTTATAATTAGTGTCTAAAATGTTCTTATAAAACTTAGTATCAATGATAAGTTGCTTGTTTTCATGCTCTAAAATAATATCTGTCACCATTGTTGGAAGATATTCTTTTCCTCTTTCTTCATCATAATTAAGATTTAAATCCCATTTTATTCTTTGATTGTGAACTTTAAATCCTTTAAGTTCACCTAAATCTTTAAACTCTCTTTCATAAAATTTAAAAACAAATTTTTCAAATAATTTAGCTATTTCATTTTTATGCTTTTCAGTAAAAGTTTTAGCAACTCCATCTTCATTTTCCCTATCGTCTGGAAGAATATAATTCCTAAAAATCCATTTACATAATTCTATAATCCATTTATAATGATAGTTATTCCTATTCCATGAACTATAATCAAAATCATGGTTATTAATATTAATGTTAGATACTAAATTAAAATAAGGGATTATTCTTTGCAAATCTTCCTTTTTTTTAATATTTAATTCTTTTATTTTAGTTAAAGAAATAATTGTTGATTTTATTACTCTATTAAATAAGATATCTTCTACAAATTCATCATACTCACAATATAACTTTTTATTTCGTAACGATTGTCTTTTAATACTTTTATTAATATTAATTTTTCCTTTAATATGAGCAGTGCTTTCACTCATTGCTTCATATCCTTTTAAAAATCCTCTTTTAAGAAGCACATTAACTTCTTTTAATAAAAAATGAGCATATAGATCAATAGTATAACGAAAATCTTTATATTCTATTTTAAAATCTTCATCTATCTCTAAAAAATCAAGAGCATAGCTAAGCATATAATAAATATTTGAAATTGGAATTTTGTGGATATGTTTCTGAAAATTCGGATTATTAATTGCTTCTTCTTTATCTTCCATCATGTAAATCAGATTTTAATTTTTTTTTCATTTCTTTAGCCTGATCTGGTTTATCAAACCAGTATTCTTCTAAAAGTGGAGCGATTTCATATTCTATTATGTCATCATACCATTCTTCATGATTTTCTACATTTTCAAGATTAGTACAGAAGTAACTGTGACCAATTTCAAAGCCTTTTCCTAAATCCTTGCTATCAACAATTTCTTTATTTAAATTTGTAAGTTTACTAATAATTTTATTTATTAACGCCTCATCCACTCTATTTTCAATTAAATAATCCTTAAAAAGATTATTATTTTCTTTATCATCATTTAAAAGAGAGTTGACATGGAAGAAAACAAATCTTCTACGAAGAGCATAATCTATCATTGATAAACTACGATCAGCTGTATTCATCATTCCAATAATATAAACATTTTCAGGAACATAAAAATCAGAGCTATTTTCTTTGGAGTAGGTTAAAGGCAAAGCAAATTCTTTTCCTCTTTTATCATTTTCAATTAACATCATCAACTCTCCAAAGATTTTACTAATGTTTCCCCTATTTATTTCATCAATAATGAAATAATACTTATTATCACTGTTTTTAATTGCTTTATTAACGAATGTTAAAAAAATCCCATCTTCTAACTTAAATCCTTCCTTATTCTCTTCAGGACGAAAACCTTGAATAAAATCCTCATAGGAATAGCTTTGATGAAATTGAATAAAATTAACCCTACTTTTATCTTTATATCCTATTATTGAATAGGCTAATCTTTTAGATATAAATGTTTTCCCAACACCAGGAGAACCCTTAAGTATAATGTTCTTCTTTCGATTTAAAAGAGTAACTAATTTATCATAATCTTTTTCCTCAAAAACTACTTCTTTTAAAAAGTCTTCTTTTGTGTATTTATTATCTGAATTATCATTTATATGTGTTTTTGCACTATTATAAGACTTTTTTGTGTACTTATTAGTGTCTGAGGCGATTATATTTTTCCCATAGTTTTCTAAAAAAAGTATATAATGGGTGTTGATAACTGCATGAGGCATTCCATTATATAAATGGGCATTATACTCCGTGAAAGTTTTATTATCAACAATATCCTTTTTTCTCAAATTTTCTTTTATCAATTCAATTTTTTCAGGAATATTGTTTAAGTCAATTTCAAATAATTTGTCATTGAAAGATTCAAAATATTTATCTCCTATAGTGGGTATTTTTTTGGGATCATATGTTTTAGGAAAGTTTATATAAGCCCAATCAACAAATTCATTCTTTAAATTCTTAATTGATGTTTTTTCGTGACAATATTCTTCTTTAATTTTATTCCAACTATCTAAATCAATTTCTTCTAATGTATTGTGAGATTGACTTTTATATTTAAATGAAATATTTTTCATTTCGGTTTTAATCCATTTCACTTTTCTAATTTGTGGATAATATTTCTTGATATTTTCATTTTTATTATCTTCAGGAGGAATATAGTCACTTTCAACTAATCCTATTCCCAAAATTTGATTTTCAGACCCAACAGCTATTATACGATCATCAACTTTAATATCATTGACAAATTTCCATAATTGAAGATAATTCTCACTATTTTTATCTCCTTCTTTTTTTAGCATATAATCTTTTAATTCTTGTTTAGAAAAATTTTTGAGATTCTCATCAATTAAACCATAATCTATCCCCATATAATCCTCATTTTTAAAGGAATTCCAATAATCTTCGATTTTATTGTTTTCTACAGGTGCAGGATAAATTCTCCAAATTTTAAAATCCTTTTCTGAAATATTTTTAGACTTATTATCTAACTTTTCTTGATTATTACTCTGATTTATCATATAACGCTCCTTAACAATTCTTAATTTATTTATAAGTTCAATAATATGTAATTTATATTATGGTGTTTTGTAAGTTTAATTTTTTATTTATGTGATGATTTTTTAATGTTTAATAAATTTTAAAGAATTGAAAAACTTAACTTACTTAATTTTTATTTAAATAATATTTAAGTTAATTTTAATTATTTAATTTTAATTTAATAAAATTAATATTTGTACTTTTAAAATTTTTGATTGATTAATTATGATACTATGAAATTTAACTATTCAACAGTTATTTTTTGGATATTTTTGAGACACCATACAATATTAAATGTTTATATGCTTAATAAAAAATTATTAAATATTCTTTATTTAAATAAAAAATAGTTAAAAAGAATTAGTTAAAATAGTGGGTAATTAAGGTATTTTCATTAAAAAATCTACCCCCCTTCCATAGATTATTTAAGGAATAAATAGCTATTTAAATAGCTAAAAAACTCTAAAATATCTATTTTATAATATTTAAAGTAAAATAGCTTGTTTTTTTAATGTTTTATAAAAATTTTTATTAAATATCTAAATTATGAAAATTTTAATATTGTTTTTGTTAAGGAGAAATAATAGTAATGTTTATAATATTATAAAAACATACAATTTACATTAAATAAATAATGAGTTTTTTTTACTCTGAAATTTAAAGGATTAATTGAATGAGATATAAAAAGATAGATAAAACAGGCGACGAACTTTCTATATTGGGATATGGGTGTATGAGATATCCTCGTAAAAATGGAATGGTTGACTTTAAAGAAACTAAAAAGCAAATAAGGATGGCTATTGATAATGGAGTTAACTACTTTGATACTGCATATATGTATCCTCAAAGTGAAGAGATTTTAGGAAAGATTTTATTGGATGGTTATCGGGAAAGGGTTAAAATAGCTACTAAAGTACAAATTTCAAAAATTAACAGTAGAGAGGATATAAATAAAATATTTCAAAAGCAATTAACAAGACTTCAAACTGATTACATTGACTACTATCTTTTACATGATATTGATATTGAAAATTGGGAAAAATTTAGAGAAATGAATCTTTTATCATTCATTAAAGATGAACAAAATAAGGGTAGAATAAAAAATTTTGGTTTTTCATTTCATGGAAACATAAATAACTTTAAAAAAATTCTTGATGATTATGACTGGGATATGATCTTAATACAGTATAACTATATTGATGAAAATTATCAGGTTGGAAAAGAAGGATTAGAATATGCAGCATCCAAAGGTGTTGGAATTGTGATTATGGAACCTCTTAGAGGTGGTTTGTTAATCAATAAATTATCAAATGAAAGTAAAAAATTAATTGAAAGTTTTTCTATTAAAAGAAGTCCTGCTGAATGGGCTTTAAGATGGTTATGGAACGATGAAAAAGTGGATGTTGTAGTATCTGGAATGAGTACACAGGAAGATATTGTGGAGAATACAGCTATTGCATCTGAAATGAAACCTAATTCCTTAAATGAGAATGAACTTGAACTTATTAATAAATTAAAAAATAGTTTTAAGGATAATATAGCTGTTGATTGCACTGGGTGTGGATATTGTCTGCCTTGTCAATATGGGGTGGATATTCCTTTATCTTTCTCATTTTTAAATGATAAAGTACTTTTTGGAGGAGTACGTTTTCCTGTTTTTTATTTACTTAAAACAATGGAAAATAAGTCTTATGCATCTGCTTGTGTTAAATGTGGTGCTTGTGAGAAAAAATGCCCTCAAAATATTTTGATTATGAAAGAATTGGATAATGCTAAATATAGTTTAGAAAAATGGTATTATAAAGTAATTTATAAAATATTCAAACTAATAAATGGTTGATATTATAGATATTAATAAAGGGTTGATATTATAGATATTAATAAATTAAAGAAATTAGTAAATAAGGACGGACTTGAGGGGATTTGAACCCCCGACCGTATGATTAGGAGTCATACGCCCTTCCAGACTAGGCCACAAGCCCACTTTTATGAAATATATTAAGATAAAATAATTTTTAATTAATCATATTCAATTTATAAATAATTTAATATTAATATTTTAATATAATCATTATAGAAAAGTTCTTAAATTTTGAAATAATAAATTTTAAAATGATAATTTTTTTATTAAATTATTTAATTTTAAATATTATTTCATGAAAACATATAATTTTAAATAATATAAATAAATTTTAAATAATATAAATAAATTTTAAATAATATAAATAAATTTTAAATAATATAAATAAATTTTAAATAATATAAATAATTTTAAGTTAATATTTTTAATAATATTTAATTTTTAAAAAAGTTATTTATTAAAAACTTTATCAAACTAACTATAATATTTTTTAATAATATTTATTTTTAAAAGAATTATTTTTAAAAGAATTATTTTTAAAAGAATTATTTATTAATGGCTTTATCAAAACCAATATAATTTAAATGATTTTTCAAATTATTTTAGATCAATATCAAATTGAAGTGATAAGATAAATGATTAATACTTAGATTAAATATCAATAACAAATTATTAAATTCTAATTTAATGATATCAACATTTATACTTTTAAAATATATAATTTAATGGAAGTTATTTTTAATGTGGGAAGATTTAGGAGAGTATATAAAGAAATATTTAGAAAATAATATATCTGATGCTAAAGTAATTGAAATAGGTGTTGGAAATTTCTTTAAAGTTGCTGATTATTTAAAAAATAATTCCATTGAAGTGGTTATGGTGGATATTGATTCTAAAAGAGATGATGTTATACAAGAAAATATTATGAATCCTAAATTATATTTATATGAAAATGCTAAAGTGATATATTCTATAAGACCACCTTATGAATTACAGCCTTATATTGAAGAAATAGCTAAAAACTTAAAAGCATTATTAATCATTAAACCATTATTTAATGAAGATTTAAATACAGCAAATAATATGGTTTTAAAGAATTATAAAAAAGCTATTTTTTATCAACATCAATATTAAAATAATGTATTTATAATAAAATCTTCATTACTTAATTATCTTAATTCATTCTTTAAATTTATATTTAACAATAATTAAATAAATAATAATTAAATAAATAATAATTAAATAAATAATAATTAAATAAATAATAATTAAATAAATAATAATTAAATAA
>JAITPS010000149.1 GCA_031289325.1 Candidatus Methanovirga meridionalis | reverse complement strand
TTTTTAATTAAAAATTTAATACTTATGGTGTAATTTAAAAAATCTCATTATTGAACTTGTTCAATTAGAAAAACGAAGTTTTTCTGTACTTAAAAATATTATTTCATACACTATAATTAAAATAAATTTATATTATTTAAAATTTAAAATTATAGATTTTCATGAAAAAATATTTAAAATTAAATAATTTAATAAAAAAATAATAAAAAAATAATTATAAAAATAAAAATAATAAAAAAAATAATAAAAAAAATAATAAAAAAAATAATAAAAAAATTATCATTTCAAAATTTAAGAACTTTTCCATAATGATTATATTATCCTTAAATTAACACGATTATATATTAACCAAAAAACAATGATTTCCTTATGAAAACATGAGTATGATAGGTTCCATATCCTCAGTTTTCATAAATCATACCATTATTATATTAATCCCATGAGTTTTAAAGAGAAAAAAACTAAAAGTAATGCTAATATCCTTTTTAATAGCTTTCCATTGATTTTATATGCTAATTTGGCTCCAAAATATGTTATTGGTATTGAAAAAGAGATTATTATTAATAAATAAAGTATATTAACATAACCTATTAAAAAAATATTATTATTATCTATATTGGCTAAGAAATATGGTATACTTCCACCAATAGCTGTTATTGAAATAAAAATTGTGGATGTTCTTATTGCTTCAATCATACTAAATCCTAAGACTATTGTTAATATCGGAATAATAAAGATCCCACCACCTAAACTAAATAATCCTGATAAAAATCCAACTCCTAATCCTAAAATGCTCATATAAAATAATTTTCTTAAATCTAATTTTAAATTTTCATTAATTTCTTCATGACTCTTTTTATCTACCTTAAAAAACATGTTTAAAGCCAATATAATAAATACTATTCCTAAGATCATTCTTAATATTTTAAAATCAATACTAATAGCTAATGAAGCTCCAAATATACCTCCAATTAATCCAAAACATCCCAGAACTATTCCTAATCTTATATTAAATTTAGATGTCCTATAATGATTATATGAACTAAAAATAGCTGTTGGAACCATAATAGCTAAACTTGTTCCAAGGGATATTTTTAGTGCAAGAGCAAAATCAATTCCATTTTCAGTCATGATAAAAAATAGTGTTGGAACTAAGATAAAACCTCCTCCAACCCCAAGTAATCCTGAAGCAAACCCTACAGATATTCCAACAACAATTAAACAAATTATAAATTCAAAAAATAAAATATTAACACCTTTTTAATAGAAAAATTATGAAATTGTTAGTAATGTATGTTTTTTATTGGTATATTATTTTATCTATAAGTAATATTTTTATATGATTAAATCATAATTTTTTTTATTTAATAATTTTTAAAATTTATAGAAAAATATGATGATAGGTGATTTTTATGTTAAAATTTAATGATGTATTCTTGAAATTAAATAATAAAAATTTAATGAAATTCAATCTTATTAAAGATAATAAAGGAAATATTTTCATGGGTTTATACTTAGTTATGATTATTTTTGTTATTTTAATAGCTATTTTAATTTTAAATCTATCAATGGCATACACTGAATTGAATAATAATCAATTAAATTCAAAAACTTTTAACTATATTTTAAATGATTATCAAACAAACATCCCAACTTTATCATACAATGTTTTAGAAAACTTATCAAATAATGTTGTAGAAAATAAAGTACCTTTAATTAACAGTAAAGAATCCATTAAAGAAGAGCTTGAAAAATCTTTATTGGGAAAAAATAATGAATACTATAAGAATTCAGGAATTCAAATTGAAAGTCATGTAATCTATATAGGTGATGGAGAGGATCCATTCCATATAAATATTAAAACAATGATTAGTGCTTATAAGAACAATATGAGTTATAATAATCAAATAACAAGTGAAGTATCCATTGAAAACCTTAAAGATCCACTTCCAGCTATTAAATGTGGTAAATATCCAAATTTTTCCTATAACGATACTAACTACAACTATGGGGATTCATTAAGCAAATATTTAGAAAGTAAAAATCAAAGTGGTGCACAATACTATACAAATGGAAGTTCACCATTAATAATAAAAAAATGTATTTATGAACCATACACTCAACATGGAGCTGGAATTTCAATGGAAAATTGCCTAAAAAATGGATACTATCATGAAAGTAGAGACGGAAGCTGTTATTTTCATAGATTAGAAGGTGTTGGGCAATGTTCGGATTATGGGATGGAAACCTTTGTTATGCCTAATCCAAAATTAAATCAAAGTGGTTTAATAGCTACATCTTCACCAGACCATGTAATATTTGGATACAGCTATCCTGGAGAAAGCCTTCTATTGAATAGCTATTCTAAACCAGAATCTTTAATTTTCCTTGATGATTCACATAGACAAAAATATGGTCTTTTCTAATGTTATAAACTAAAAATGGAGTTTGATTATGGATAATAAAGGAGTACTATTCCTATCAGATATTTTTATTTTATTGATTGTATCGATTCTTGTAATAGGCACAATAACAACTATAATGGATTTATCACACGAAAAGATATTAGGTTCCGTTGAATCAAATCTTGAGAGAAAAACAGTTGGAGTTATAGATAACTTAATTAAAAATCATGGTTCGCCCGATAATTGGGATTATCAAAATGATGTTAATACAATACCTGGTTTAGGCGGAGAAAATAACACGATTTCATTTAATAAATTACTGAGTTTAAAAAAATCTTACAATAGATTAATGGATGAAAATACTTTTCAAAATGAAATAAAAAGTTCAATAGCTATTTATCCAATAAATTCTAAAATATCACCTATAGAATTTGGTGATAATGAAAATTTTAATACTATATCCAATGTAGTTAGTGTGAAAAGACTTGTTAAATGTGATTTCTTAACAAGATTTAAAATTTTGGATTTTAAAGATGATAAAAAAGATGTGTGTATAAATCCTAATCATAATAAAGATGGATGGATTTGTAAGCCTTTTTCAGTGGGAAAAATAGATTTAGAGCTTAATGACTACTATCTACTTTTTAATGATAAAATGGATAACAATTACTGGAGTATAAATAATCCAAGCAATATGGATGAAGATGAGCATTTAATCAACACAAATTCATATAGAGTCACCCCAATTTTAGAAAAACAAATTGGTAATTCTAATCAAATGAATTTCTGGATACATTTGAAATTAAATGCAAATGAAATAAATAATTTTGATGGGTGTATAGTAGCTATTCCAAAGGATTTTAACATAGATCAAGTCTTAGTGGATGGTTTAAAGTTTGAATATTTTCAATACAATGATTGTTATTTAATATTAAAAACATGGCACGAAGTTTAGATTGAATATTTAATTGAGTTCTTAAAAAAGTGATATTATTTATTTTTAAGTAATATTAAAATTAAAGCATGCATAAATCTTAAATAATAATTAAAAATTTATAACATGAAAATTTATTTAATAATAATTATAGTAGTTTTGATAAAGTTTTTAATAAATAGCTTTTTTAAAAATGAATATTATTAAAAAATATTAATTTAAAATTATTTATATTGATTTAAAATTATTTATTTTAATTGAAATTTAAAACTATAAATTTTTATAAAGTAATATTTAAAATTATTTATATTAATTTAAAATTATTTATATTGATTAAAAATTATTTATATTAATTTAAAATTATTTATATTAAATTAAAATTATTTATATTGATTAAAAATTATTTATATTAATTTAAAATTATTTATATTGATTAAAAATTATTTATATTAATTTAAAATTATTTATATTGATTAAAAATTATTTATATTAAATTAAAATTATTTATATTGATTAAAAATTATTTATATTAAATTAAAATTATTTATATTGATTAAAAATTATTTATATTAAATTAAAATT
>JAITPS010000036.1 GCA_031289325.1 Candidatus Methanovirga meridionalis | reverse complement strand
ATATATGTATAATCAAATGAAATCTTTAACTTATCAATTATACTATTTATATGGTTATAATGAACACCTAAAGCTTCTCTTAAAAAATCACTATAAACAAGATAATTAAGTTCAAACACAATATAAATATCAACTGTTTTAATAGATAAGTTTAAATTATTATTAGAATTTAACATACCCATAATATCTATAATATTAAAATTACATTCCAAATCAATTTTATCTGTAAAATAATCATAAATAATATTACCACTCCTCGTTTAAAATTAATTCAATTATATTATAACCTTCAGAATAAATTAGATAGGGTGTATCAAATCTAGAACCAGAAATATATTCCTGTGGATCTTCATAATAATCAACAACAGTATGATATGATTTAGGTTTCTGACTATAAGGTAAAGACCTCAAATTTTCGATGTCAAGGTTGTCAATAGGAGTATATAAATCACCAGTTAATAATAAATTAATATCTGATAAAATAGATTCGATTGGTTTGAATGGATATAATATATAAGGTTGAATATCCATTTTGAAACATTGATCACAAAATTCTTTAAGATATGTTCTATTATCAATATGTTGCACGAAATCGTTTGATTTTATATATTGATCATGAACAGGATCACAAATACTAATAGCTATTCTCTTCACTGGGTAAGAAAATATCTAAAGGTCTATTTACATGTTTTGACTTGTGAGATAATGTATAATATTTAGATGCTCTATCACATTCACATAGACAATTTCTTTTTAGTGTATCCATTATCATCTAAAAAAATGTATAACTTCCTCAATCATTATTATTACAACTCCAGATTTTATCCCAATTTAAATTATGATCGTGGAGAAACAGATTAGCATATCAAAATATTGAAAATGCTACTGACACAATAGACTTTAAAAAATCAATCATAATCTTTAGCATGTTTTATGCCTCAACAGAACTATTTATAACAACCATTGGAGAAAAATAGTAAATTTATATTCAGTACTTAAAGGAGGATATCTACAATAAAGAAAGAAAAAATAATGAAAACCAAATGATGAATATGTTAAAATTAAATTAAACTTCAGTAGAACAAAAAGTATTAAAAACAAAGATCTTAAAGAAAAGGCAAAGGAAATGGATTATTTAAATTTAAGAATTGAAGATAGAACTAAAAACAGATGAATATATAAGACATTAATAACTAATATAATTCACAAGATATTAGCATCACCTTCAAAATTAAAAGAATTATATGGGCTGATGGCAAATAGAGAAAGGATATGATGTTTTAAAAAATAAGATACATATAGAAAATTTCTGGGTCAAAAGACTATTAATAATAGAACAAAACTTTTACTCACAAGTACCCATGTATAACATGATAATAAACATTAAAAAAGATTGTAATCATGAAATAAGGAAGTTAAAGAAATATAAAGATTGTAATCATGAAATATGGGAGTTAAATAAATATAAAGATTGTGAACATGAATATAAAATAAATATGAACTTATTAGCAGGTAAATTAAAAATTAACTTGTTTAAAATAATATTCAGAGAAAAAAGAAGAAAGAAAGAGAATATGGAAAGAAGTGTATAATACAGTGACAAGATACTTAATAAAAGTTAAAAAGAAGACAAAAGAGGAGTGGAAAAATAATACAACAAAGAAAAAATACCCATATAATAATAGAAAGAATTTTTAAACGAAAATAAGAAAATAACTAAAAATTAGGCAAAAAAATCTTTAACTTGACAGAGTTGATCATTAGGTTGTATCAAAAAGTTTGGAGTTTAAAAAATTATTTAAAAAATTATTACTCATTTTATAAAATGAAAAATATAAATATATTTTAATTTATAGTTATTAATGGAAAAGTATAGTTATTATGGAAAAATTCTTAAATTTTGAATAAATTTTTCTATTAAATTATTTAATTTTAAATATTAATTTATAAAAATTTGTAATTTTAAATTTTAAATAATATAAACTAATTTTAATTAACATAACTAATTTTAAATAAATATATTTTAATAATAACATTTTAATTATATTTTAATAATTATATTTTAATAATTATATTTTAATATAGCTTTAATTAATATAGCTTTAATTAATATAGCTTTAATTAATATAGCTTTAATTAATATAGCTTTAATTAATATAGCTTTAATTAATATAGCTTTAATTAATATAGCTTTAATTAATATAGTTTTAATTAATATAGTTTTAATTAATATAGTTTTAATTAATATAGTTTTAATTAATATAGTTTTAATTAATATAGCTTTAATTAATATAGCTTTAATAATATTTATTTTTAAAAAAATTATCTACTAAGAACTTTATCAAAACCACTGTACATTGTAAACATAATATAAATTTTTTATTTGAATATATGGTGTTACATTAAAATATTTGTACTGTCAAAAAAATTATAAAAATAAGATTCATTGGAAACATTTATCAATAATTAAGAAGATAAACAATCACATCTACAATTTTTTCCTCCCTTTAACATAAACCATTTTATTTTTATTTAATATATAAACACTTTATTTAATATAAACCGCTAATATAAACCACTTTACAAACTTAATTATTTATTATAAAGAAAATGATTTAAGAAAATGATGATTTATTATGAAAGAAATTGTTATTAAATCTAAAAGTAAACCAAACCATGAATATGGTAATATTCCTACAAAAAGACCTATTGTTGAATATTTAGATAAAGGAGTAATTAACTTGGATAAACCCTCTGGTCCAACTTCTCATGAAATAGATTCATGGGTTAAAATAATTTTACATCTTGAAAAAACAGGGCATGGTGGTACTTTAGATCCTAAAGTTACAGGAGTTTTACCCATTGGTTTAAATTCAGCTACTCGTGTGATGCAACTTTTATCTTCAGCATCTAAAGAATATATTGCAATAATGACCTTACATAATGATGTTGAAGAAGAAAGAGTTTATAATATATTTAATGAGTTTCAAGGGAAGATTTATCAAATTCCACCTCTTAAATCCGCTGTTAAAAGAGAATTAAGAGTTAGAAATATATATAACAGTGAAATTTTAGAGATTCATGGAAGAGATATTCTTTTTAAAATAGATTGTGAAGCTGGAACTTATGTAAGAACATATTGCCATGATATTGGAGAGGCATTAGGTGTTGGAGCTCATATGGCAGAACTTAGAAGGATTCGTGCTGGTCCATTTAAGGAAAAAGATAATATTATTACATTACAAGACTTAACTGATGCTTTTTATTACTGGAGAGAGGAAAATAATGAATCATATCTTCGAAGTGCTGTGATGCCAATGGAAAAAGCTATTGAATATTTGCCAACTGTTATTATTAAGGATTCTGCAGTTGAAGCTATATGTAATGGTGCTAATCTTGCATCTGGTGGTATAAATGCACTTTCTACAGAAATAAAAAAAAATCAAAGAGTAATTATTGAAACCTTGAAAGGAGAATTAGTAGCATCCGCAAAACCACTTTTCAACTTTGAAGAAATAATCACATCAGACTCTGGATTAATGTTTGATACAGAAAAAGTTTTCATGAAACCTGGAATTTATCCACAAATGTGGAGAGATAAAACAGTAGATTAAAAAGCTTTTAATTAATTATAAAGAATGTTTATATTATTATAGCCATTATGAAAAAGTCCTTAAATCTTGAATAATAAATTTTTTATTAAACTAATTAATTTTAAATATTAATTTTAAATATTAATTTTAAACATTAATTTTAAATATTAATTTATAAAAATTTATAATTTTAAATTTTAATTAACATGAACTTATTTTAATTAATATAAACTTATTTTAATTAATATAATTAATTTTAAATAATTATATTTTAATAATATTTAATTTTAAAAAAATTATTTATTAATAACAACAAAATTATTTATTAAAAACTTTATTAAAGATAACATATTTAATTTTAAATATTAATTTATAAAAATTTATAATTTTAAATTTTAAACAATATCAACTTATTTTAAATAATATAAACTTATTTTAAATAATATAATTAATTTTAAATAAATATATTTTAATAATATTTAATTTTAAAAAAATTATTTAATTATTTATTAAGAATAAAATTGTTTATTAAAAACTTTATTAAAGATAACATATTTAATTTTAAATATTAATGTATAAAAATTTATAATTTTAAATTTTAAACAATATAAACTTATTTTAAATAATATAAACTTATTTTAAATAATATAATTAATTTTAAATAATTATATTTTAATAATATTTAATTTTAAAAAAATTATTTATTAAGAACAACAAAATTATTTATTAAAAACTTTATCGAATCCAATATAGTAAAATTAAACAATTACTATAAAGTAAAATTAAACAAATTATTATAAAATTAACTATAAATTATAAGATTGGATACTTGTGATTTTATGGAAATGGAAGAAACCGTTGAAGCTATTAAATATGATAATGGAAATTATTATAATGATGAAAAAGAAGTAATAGTTGCCGATGAGACAATCAATTTAACTATTAATGAAAATTTAAGTAGGGGTTTTTCAATTAGTCCTAATTCATTAAAGGATTTTGCTATAGGTTATATGTTAGGGGAAGGATTAATTACTACAATTGATAATATTGAAGAATTAACAGTGGATGATAGACAAATTACAGCTAAAATTAACCTTGAGGATTTTGATATTAGAAAAGAATTAATGGTGGGTTCAGATTGTTTTGGTGGTTGGAGAACTAAAATTGATTATATTAACAAGGTCGAATCTGATTTTGAAATAGAACCAGATGAATTATTAGAAAATATGAAGTCTTTAACAGATAAAGCTATAACTTGGAGAAAAACAGGTGGAACACATGTTGCAATGATTGTAAATAATGAGTTAGATATTTCAATTCTGAAAGAAGATGTTAGTAGACATGTAGCTGTTGATAAGGTTATTGGAGCAGGAGCAAGAGAAAAAATAGATTTTAGTAATTCATATATAATATACAGTGGAAGAATGCCTGCTGATATGCTAATTAAAATTGCAAGAGTTGGAATTCCATTAATAGGTTCAAATGCAGCTCCAACACTTTCAGGTTATACGGTTGCTAAAGAAGCTAATATTACAATGATTGGATTTTTAAGAGGAGAAAAATTTAATATTTATACACATCCTGATAGAATTTTACTTTAATATTAAATAAACTTAATAAATTGGATGAAATAATGATTGAGGGAATAATTAATGAAACTTAATAGAAAACAGATTATAATGATTGGAATTGTGTTAGCTATTATTTTAGTAACTGCTTTTTTAAATTTAGACTTAAGAGAAAGAAAACATATTAAAAATGGAATATGGATAAATGGTTATGGTATAGGGAAAGTTGATTTAGATGTTTTAGCTGAAAATGGTGTTAAAAATATTTTTCTTCATGAGAGTGCAGTTAAACGATTTGGTGTTTCTGCAGTAGAAAAATGGATAGCTGATGCTGGAGATAAGAATATATCTGTTCATCTTTGGGTGCAATGTTTTTATAATGGAACATGGATTAATCCTATTGACACAAGTAAAAAAGATTTTAATTATCCATACTTTAACAAAAAAGTAAATGAAATAGAAAATTATGCCTCAATAAATGGTGTTAAAGGAATAATGTTGGATTATGTAAGGTATCCTGGAGATGCATACAAATATGATTATGGTTGGTGGGGAACTGGTGTAAATGGTCATAATGCAATCACAAAATTTGTGGGCATGGTGGATGATAAATTAAGATACACCAATAAAACCTTATCAATTACTGTTATGCCTGAAAGAGATGATGGATCTAAATTTTATGGTCAGAACATTGCTGAATTAGCTCATCATGTTGATGTTATTGTTCCTATGGCTTATACAGGTAATTATAAAAAGAATTTCACTTGGATTAAAGAAATAGCTACATATTATAGTGAAAAATCAAAGCCAGCAAATACCTGTATTGGTATTCAAGATTATGTTAGTGATGATAATGAACAACCATTAAATGTGACTGAATTAAAAATCAATTGTCAAGCAGCAATTGATGGTGGTGCAGATGGATTTGCATTATTCAGTTGGGAGTTAATGAAAAATTGGTTTGATTTAAGAACTTTAAGTGATAGTGATGAAAAAATTTTAATTTGAAAAGTTCTTTTTAAGTGATAGTGATGAAAAAATTTTAATTTGAAAAGTTCTCTTTAAGTGATAGTGATGAAAAAATTTTAATTTGAAAAGTTCTCTTTAACTTAAAAATATCTTTATTTATTTTTCTAAATTAGCTATTTTTTAAAGAGTTGCACATTTCAACAGCCTTTTGAGCTGCTTTTTCCATAGAAGTTTCATAAGGAATTCCTGCTTCATCCAACAATTTTTGCCCTTCTTTTTCATTTGTTCCAGTAAGTCGTATGACTATTTTAGGTTTTCTCTTAGATGTTTTTAAAATATCGATAACTGCCTTTGCAACATCATCCGCCTTTGTTATTCCTCCAAGAACATTTAAAAAAACGACTTTCACAGGATCGTAGTGTAAAACTAAATTTAAAGCTTTCTCAATAGTGTTTTCAGATGCACCACCACCAATATCTAAAAATGTTGCTGGTTTACCACCATAATATTTAACTACATCCATTCCAGTTAATGTAAGTCCAGCACCATTGCCAATAACAGCTATATCTCCATCAAGTTTTACAAATTCAAGTTCTTTTGGTTTGAATTCTGTTAGTTGAACTAAATCTTCATGACGGAATAATGAATCATTCTCAACTTCTATTTTAGCATCGGCAGCTATTAAAACATCATCAGTAAGAATTAAAGGATTTATTTCAGTTGTTTTAGCATCATTTTTAGAGAATACCTGAAACAATTTCCATAAAATAGAACCAAATGAAGGGATTAAATCATTCCTAATACCCGTTTTTCTCCCGATTTCTCTTGCTTGGTAAGGTAAAAACTCTTCAAGAGGATTAATATAAATTTTGTTTATTTTTTCTGGGTTTGTTTTAGCTAACTCTTCAATGTCAACCCCACCTTCAGAGCTGGTAATAATCACTGGTTTTTTAGCTACTCTGTCAATGGATATGCTTAGGAAAAATTCTTTCTCAATATTTACTTTTTTTTCAATTAGAAGATGTTTTACAGTTTCTCCTTTAATTTCCATACCAATTAACTTTGAAGCAGCAGAATATGCTTCACCAGGATTATCAGCAAATTTAATGCCACCTGCTTTACCTCTACCACCAACTAAAACTTGTGACTTGATTGCGACTGGGGATCTCATTTCTGAAGCAAAATGCATTGCTTGTTCTGGAGAATAAGCTACATGTCCTTCTAAAATAGGTATTCCTTCCTTTTCAAATAATTTTTTTGCATCATATTCATAAAATTTCATTTTAATTCCTTTAGATTAATCAATTAATGATATAATTAATGATCGTATTTTAGTAAATTATTATGTTAACTTTTTCCATGTTAACTTTTTTAAATTATAGTGTTCTGCATAATTATTGTACTTTAGTATTCAAAAAATTTTTTTCAAATTATTTTTCAATATATTAATTAATTTTAATTTTAATTTTAATTTTAATTTTAATTTTAATTTTAATTTTAATTTTAATTTTAATTTTAA
>JAITPS010000014.1 GCA_031289325.1 Candidatus Methanovirga meridionalis | reverse complement strand
ACAATAATAATTTAAACAATAATAATTTAAACAATAATAATTTAAACAATAATAATTTAAACAATAATAATTTAAACAATAATAATTTAAACAATAATAATTTAAACAATAATAATTTTAACAATAATAATTTTAACAATAATAATTTAAACAATAATAATTTAAACAATAATAATTTAAACAATAATAATTTAAACAATAATAATTTAAACAATAATAATTTAAACAATAATAATTTAAACAATAACAATTTAAACAATAACAATTTAAACAATAACAATTTAAACAATAACAATTTAAACAATAACAATTTAAACAATAACAATTTAAACAATAACAATTTAAACAATAATAATTTTAACAATAATAATTTAAACAATAATAATTTAAACAATAATAAAAACTTTAAAAATTAAATATAAATTTCACTTTAAATTATAATTGGATTGGAAATTCTTTAATAACAAAAGTTCTTTAATAACAAAAGTTATCTAATATAAATATTGATTAATTATTCTTTAACTATATTTTATTGTTAAAATTATTTATAATGATAAATCTTTTAAAATATAGCATTTTGCAAGATATTAATATATATGGTTTTGTTAAAGTTTTTAATAAATAACTTTTTTTAAAATTAAATATTATTAAAAAATATTAATTTGAAATTTATTTATATTACTTGAAATTTATTTATATTACTTAAAATTTATTTATATTACTTAAAATTTATTTTTATTACTTGAAATTTATTTATATTACTTAAAATTTAATTATATTACTTAAAATTTAATTATATTACTTAAAATTTAATTATATATTTTTATAAAAATTAATATTTAAAATTAAATAATTTAAAAATTAAATAATTTAATAATATTTAATAACATTTATAATAAAAGATATTATGAGATGTAAAATTTAAATCCTTGCCATATAAATTATTTTTTTAACTCATAATCTAATTTAATTCTACTACTTTCTGGACTAATTTGACCCATATATTTACTATCTCTTTGTGGATGACCATAAGGTTTTTCTGATGGAGAAGTCATGGTTTCAAAAACAATTTGACATACTCTTTGACCAGGATATAAAGCAACTGGCATTTTACCTATATTGGATATTTCTAAAGTTATTCTTCCTTCAAAACCAGGGTCAATGTATCCTGCTGTTACATGCATAGTCACACCTAATCTTCCTATTGAAGAACGACCTTCCACTCTTGCAACTAAATCATTGGGGATTTTTACAGCTTCATGGGTCGTAGCTAATGCAAACTCATTAGGATGTATAATAAAAGAATCTCCATCAGGAATATTAATAGATTCCATATATGATGAAAGGTCAATTGAATCTTTTGGATCAATAAAAGGTTTTTTCACTATTTTAAATGATTTAAATTCATTTCCAATTCTTAAATCAACTGAAGAAGGTTGTATTTGCTTTTCAAAATCTTTTAAAGGTTCTATAATAATTTTTTTAGAATTTAAATACTTTTTTATATCTTTATCACTTAAAATAGCCATGAAAAATATCTCCATTAGATTTATTGAAAAATGGTGATAAAACTCTACATAATTTAGAATTTATCAGAAACACCATACATTAACATTTTAATTTCATTAGATAACAAATTCGCATGATGTTATATTATTTTATTTAAAAAATTTTTATTTTATTTAAAAAATTTTTGCAAATGTATCTTTTAAATATTATTATTTATCTTATTATTTATCTTATTATTTATCTTTTAAATTTAGTTTAAAGATATAAAAATTATTTTTGATTATAAATAATTATAATAACTTGGATAAAGTTGTTAATAAATAACTTTTTTAAAAATAATTATTATTAAAAAATATTAATTTAAAATTATTTATATTAATTAAAGTTTACTTATATTAATTAAAATTTATTAAAATTTATTTATATTTATTTATATTTATTTATATTTATTTATATTTATTTATATTTATTTATATTTATTAAAATTTATTAAAATTTATTAAAATTTAAAATTAAAGAATTTAATAAAAATATTTATTTAAATTTATTTATAGTAATTAAAATTTAAAATTATAGTCTTTCATAAAGTGATATTTAAAATTAAATATTTTAATAAAAAAAATTAGCATTTTAAAATTTAAGGAATTTTACGAAAGAATTTTACATAATGGTTATAGAATAATAAGTGTAAAATGAATAATAGAATCTTATTTTTTTAATATTAGTTTGATTTTTCTAAAAAGTCCTTTTAATGTGTGAGCTTCTCTTCCAGTTATAAAACTACGGTTTACTATATTTTTAAATGTTTGTAAATTTGTTTTTTGTTTATGTTCTGGAAGATTTAAGGTTTTTATAATTTCTTTTAGATCAGAAATTAAGTATTCTTTTTCTATACTATTTGCCTCAGTCAATCCAATTCCTGATAATTTATTCTTATCTTTAAATAATTCATAAAGTATAATAGCTACTGCATGAGACACATTCATAACAGGATAATCTTCATTTGTAGGAATACTAACAATAACATCACATAATCCAATTTCATTATTATTTAATCCATTTCCCTCTCTACCAAATACAATAGCTATTTTATTATTGAGATTAATTATTTCACTTAATTCATTTGGAGTAATAGCTATTCGTGATAGGTTGTAACTACCACCTGGCTTGCCAGTTGAACCAATAACAAAATTAATCTTTTTAAACATTAAGAAATCATTGAGACTTTTATATATATCTACATTTTCTACAATATCTTTAGCATGCATAGCATAATAATAAGCTTCTTTTTCAAGCTTAGATGGGTTTATAAGAACTAAATTTTTCAAACCGAAATTTGCCATGGTTCGTGCTATAAAACCTATATTTCCTGATGATTCTGGTTCTACAAAGACTATATAAATATTCTCATAGATATTTGTATCATCTTTAGTGAATTTAACACTACCTATAATCTCGACATCTTCTACTTTAGATTTAGTTTTATTTTTCACTTTAATTTCATCATCAGATTTAGTTTTATCATTATCGTCTACTTTATTTAATAGATTTTCTTCATTTTCTACAATTCTTTCTTCTGATGAAGCAGTATCTCCCATGAAAACACCATCTTAATTGTATGATTCCTTTAAAAGTTCTAATATATTTATTACTTTAATATTTTCTAAGCCTTCTTTATTTAAACCATCTTGAATGTTATATTGGCAAAATGGACATATAGTCACTACTTTATCAGCATCAGTTTTCTTAATCATTAGAGCTTTTTTCTTAGCTAATGCCTCAGCTATTTCTGGTTTTCCAGCTTTCACTCCTCCACCTGCTCCACAACATTGATCTGATTTTTCCATCTCCACAAAATCAATGCCCTTAATTTTATTTAAAATATCTCTGGGTTGTTTTGATATTCCTTGTCCTCTGATAAGATGACATGGATCATGATAGGTGACTACCATATCCAGTGGTTTCATATTATCAGTATTTAACTTATCCACTAAAAACTCACTAATATCTAAAACATTGAATTTCGCACCATAATTAGGATAATCATTTTTAAGTGTTGCACCACAACCAGCACATAAAGTTACTATGGTATCGTAATCAGAGAAAATTCTCTTGTTTCTCCTTACAATATCTGGTATAATATCAATTTGCCCAGTTCTAAGTAAAGGAGAACCACAACAGACTTGTTCTTCAGGAACATCAGCTTCAATACCATTTTCTTTTAAAACATCCATCAATGAAAAACCAACATTTTGAAGTCTATAATCAACCATACACCCTGTGAAAATAGCTATTTTGTTCTTAGAATTCTTCTTTTTCTTATTAATCTCACGAATAAAACTTTCCCCTAATGGTTCAATTGATCTTCCTGCTTTCATTATAGTCGTTTTAATAGCTTTATGAGCATCAAGAGGACCTAAATCTTTCTTATATGCTAAAGCCCTTAACTTTTCTATTGCATCTGAAAAACTATTTATATTTTTTGGACACACTTGACCACATTTACCACAACTCGTACAATTGTAAAGACCACTTTTAATACTTTCAGTTGTTCTATCCTCTTTATCTCTTGGGTCAAAATCAAATTTAGATATATATCTCATAAAATAAGGACCTGCAAAATTAGCACTTTCTTTAATTACAGGACAAGCAGATAGACAAGAATAACATTCAATACAAGTTCTTACTTTCTTTGTATTTTCACAATCAACACTCGGTATTATTAAAGGATTTTTTTCTTTGTTTTTATTATTTATTTTTTCAACTGATTTTTCTTTTTCTTGTTTTAAATAATTTTCATCCTCTAAAAATAATTTCATAATAGCTACTTTCTCATCAACCTCAGACTTATCCACAATCAAATCTTTTAGCACTGGAAAATCTAATGGTGTTATAGTATCTCCATTTTTCACTTCTCTTTTACATGCTAATTCAACTTCATCATTAACCTTTAAACTACATGAACCACACTGTCCTGCTCTACATGAACTTCTAAAGCTAATATTCTCATTATATTCATTATTAATATAATTTAGAGCATCCATTATGTTCATTTTTTTATCTTTTTCAACTGAAAAACTTTTAAAATAAGGTTTTTTATCTTTTTGTTTATCAAACCTTAAAACTTTAATTTCTATCATAATGTTTTCCCTACCCCCCAAATCATTAATATGGTCCCTATGGAAAAGTGTTCCTATGGAGAAGTTCTTAAATTTTGAACGATAAATTTTTTTATTATTTTTTTTATTATTTTTTTATTATTTTTTTATTATTTTTTTATTATTTTTTTATTATTTTTGTTATTGTATTATTTAATTTCAAATATCATTTTATAAAAATCTATAATTTTAAAATCTATAATTTTAAATTTTAAGTAATATAAATTTATTTTGATTAATATAAATAATTTTAAATTAATATTTTTTAGTAATATTTATTTTTAAAAAAGTTATTTTTAAAAAAGTTATTTTTAAAAAAGTTATTTTTAAAAAAGTTATTTTTAAAAAAGTTATTTATTAAGAACTTTATCAAAACCACTATAATTATATTTTTAATATAAAAATTAGCTGTTAAAATTTAATTATTAATCTTTTTAATCATTTAAACACTTTAAGTTCTTGGATGGTATCAAAAAATGTGAATATTTTGAAAATTTTGGATTTTATACATTAATAAATATCAATATTTTTTAGTTTAGGATATTTCCATATATAGCATGCCATATTAATTATATTTTCGGATCTTTGAAGAAGATTACAACTATATTTCCGTTGATATCTAATATTTTACATTCAAAATCAAATATAATGGAAGAATGTCAAGTAGTTAATGATTGTTTTAAAATAAGATTGATAAAATATTAAGATTGATTAATTACAAAAATTTTTACATCAATACATCTTTTTATTTTATTTAATATATAATTTTTTAATTCTTAGGATTGTAAAGTTTTGCGAAGTTTTATTATTTTACAAGCAGTCAACTTAAGAAAATTATTTTCTTAAACTTGGATTGAATTTAGAAATGGAGTTTTTATAAACAAGACTTTAGATAGAAATTTTAATCAAAAATTCTTAAATTGACACATTGATTATTTAAAATTTAAGATTATAGATTTTTATAAAGTAATATTTAAAATTAAATAATTTAATAAAAAAATTACCATTCTATACATCAATAGAAATATGTTGTAAATAGACAGTGCAAAATTAGCATGGAAATTTAAAATCCAAAATTTAGTTTTTAGGTAGAAAAAATTTAACAGATATACCTATCATCAAATTTTTAGTCTATTTTCTCATTGTTCATTCGCAAAAATCCATACTCTTTTTACAGTGTCTCATAAACGGGTCATCAGATTTTTTTCAGATTTTTTTTGGGGGAGATTTTTTTCCGGATTTAATTTTTCTTTTATTTTTTTAAGGTTTAATAATATTATAACTGCAAGTATAATTGGTATTAATCCATTTATTGTAAAGAAAATTGCTTCATTGCTTATGAAAAAGTTGGCTGTTATGGCATTTATTGACTGTGCAGTTGCATTTGCTAATAACCAAATACTCATCAATCGTCCCTTAAATGGAATTGGTGCTATTTTATTTGTTAAAGAACTTCCTACGGGAGATATTAATAATTCAGCAATTACACATAAAAAATATGATAAAAATATCCATAGTACACTTGATTTAATTGAAAGTGATCCTAAAAATGCTGGAAATATTAATGTTAAAAATGATATTCCCAAAAATAGGAGTCCGCAAATAAATTTAACTGGATAAGATGGTTGGTTTTTTCCTAATTTATTCCATAAATAAACAAAGAAAGGTATTAGAAAAATTATAAATAGAGGATTAAGTGTATTAATCCAAGATTTTGGAAACAAACCTAATTCAACATGATTTATAGCAAAGAAAAATACTGTGGTAGAACCTTGCTCTTGAATAGTCCATAAACATATTCCAGCAAAAAATAATGGAATATATGCAAGTAATCTATTTTTTTCTGTCTTAGTAATCTTATTTGAACTTAACATATCATAAAAAAGATAAACGGGAATAATTATAATAATAGATGATATTAAAATAATAATATTTGAAAAAGAAGCAACTTTTAAAAGATACATTGCAAGAATAAGTGAAAGAAATATTATAACACTAAACCCTGATTTTACTAACATTGATTTAACTTCATTTTTCTTTATTTCATCCACTAATTGAAATGATTTTTTTGGAAAATGTTTTTTTCCAGTCCCAACATAGACAATTAAACCAAAAAGCATTCCTATAGCAGCTAATAAAAAACCAAGATGGAAATCATAGGTTTCACC
>JAITPS010000272.1 GCA_031289325.1 Candidatus Methanovirga meridionalis | reverse complement strand
AAAATTAATAAAAATTAATAAAAATTAATAAAAATTAATAAAAATTAATAAAAATTAATAAAAATTAATAAAAATTAATAAAAATTAAAAAAAATTAAAAAAAATTAAAAAAAATTAATAAAAATTAAAAAAAATTAAAAAAAATTAAAAAAAATTAATAAAAATTAAAAAAAATTAAAAAAAATTAAAAAAATTAAAAAATTTTTAAATTATGGATGTTTTAATAAAATTTTTAATAAATAATTTTTTTAAAAATAAATATTATTGAAATATATTAATTAAAATTTAGTTATATTATCTAAAATTTAAAATTATAAATTTTCATGACACAATATTTAAAATTAAATAATTTAATAAAAAATTTATTATTCAAAATTTAAGAACTTTTCTATAATGCTATAACTTAATAAAAAAGTTTATCTTAATAAAAAAGTTTATCTTAATAAAAAAGTTTATCATTTTAAAATTTAACAACCTTCCATAATGCCTATAAATGAAAAAATTGAAAAATTTGAAAAACTTTTTATAAGTTAAAACTAAAGCTTTTGAAGTATAAAAATTGATTCTAAACTGTGATAAACATATTAAATCGTTCGTATTATTTAAACATTTAAAATGTTCTATTTGTAATAGCTATTTTATTTCCATAATACTATATATTTCATCTATATCTAAACTTGTTCTTACAATATCTGCTAATTTATCTAATTCCTTTTCTCTAAAATTTTCATAATCTTTAGATTCTTTTTTTTCTATACCTTTTTTTTCCCTGATTTTATTGAGTATAAATTCTCTAAAATCTGGTTTATCAAAAATTCCATGTATATAAGTTCCTAAGACTGAACCATTCTTATTTATTGATCCATCAAAATAATTTTCCTTATTTATATTAAACAATGGATTTGCAAATTTTCCATTAGTAGAAATGCCCATGTGGATTTCATAACCGTATACAGAAATATTATTATCAGATATTAAATTTGCTTCCACTCTCTTTGTAACCTTTTTAGTTTCAAAAACAGTTTCAATATCTAAAAGTCCGAGACCATCAATTTTTAAGGCTTTTGTTTCTACATTATAAGGATCGATTATACTGTTACCAAGCATTTGATATCCACCACAGATTCCTATTATTTGACCTGTTTTTTTATATTCTTTAATTTTATCAAATATTCCTGATTTTTTAAGATAATTCAGGTCTTCTATAGTGTTTTTACTTCCAGGTATAATTAATAAATCAGGAGTTCTAAAGTCATGGATTGAACTTATATATCTAATAGAAACATCCTCTTCAATATTAAGTGCATTTAAATCTGTAGAGTTAGATATTCTTGGTAATCTTAAAACAGCAATGTCAATAATATTATTTATATTCTTATTAATTATAGCTGGTCTATCTTCATCTTCTAATAGTAAATTAAAACATTGTACAACACCAAGACATTTCTTATTAGTTATTTCTTCAAGCATGACAAGTCCTGGTTTTAGTATATCTATATCTCCTCTAAATTTATTTATTATTGTTCCTCTAACTCTTTTTCTTTCATCCTCACTAATAAGCATTAATGTCCCATATAACGATGCGAAAACTCCTCCTTTATCAATATCTCCGACTAATAAAACTGGTGCATCTACAAGTTCAGCCATACCCATGTTGACAATATCTTTATCTCTTAAATTTATTTCTGCTGGACTACCTGCACCTTCCATGATAACAATATCAAATTTTTTCTCTAAATCAGCAAATTGTGTTTTTAACATGCTCATAAATTCTAATTTTAATTCATGGTATTCCATAGCTGTGCTATTACCATAAATTTCACCATTTACAATTATTTGACAATCTTTATCTCCTGTAGGTTTTAAAAGTATAGGATTCATATAAACTTCTGGTTCTAAACCTGCAGCATAAGCTTGAAGTACTTGAGCACGACCCATTTCTTTACCATCAAGAGTTATATAAGAATTTAAAGACATATTTTGGGACTTGTATGGACACACATTGTAACCATCTTGTTTAAAAATCCTGCATAGTGCTGTTACTAATATACTTTTTCCTACTGATGATCCTGTACCCTGAATCATGATTTTTATGATAATTCCCCCATAATCTTTTAATTAACAGTTTTAATTTTATTTATATTATTTTATCAAACTTATAATTTTTTCTAAATTATATTTTTTTATTAAATATTAATATTCATCAACATTGAGAAAAATGAGTTCAAAACTGGGCAACAAATATGAAATAGTCAAAAATAATGCAATAAACCAATTAAAAATTTAACGACGATTGAAATTTTGAATTATTGGACAATCACTTATAAAATTCAGTTAAATATTTATAATCAAAAATAGTTTTTATCTCTTTAAATTTCTCTTTAAATTAAATTTAAAAGATTAATAGTAATTTTTAAAAAAATAATTTGTAAAAACTTTTTAATTTACAAAAACTTTTGAACAAATTTTTCGAACCAAATTTTTTGAACATATATCTATTTTTTGAACAATATCTAAATATAATATAATATAATAAATTAATAGTTCTTATGATAAATTAATAGTTCTTATGGGAAAATTTCTTAAATTTTGAATGATAAATTTTTTTATTACATTATTTAATTTTAAAATTTTTTTATTACATTATTTAATTTTAAAATTTTTTTAATAAATTATTTAATTTTAAAATTTTTTTAATAAATTATTTAACTTTAAAATTTTTTTAATAAATTATTTAACTTTAAAATTTTTTTAATAAATTATTTAATTTTAAATATTAATTTATAAAAATCTATAATTTTAAATTTTAAATAATATAAATTTATTTTAATTAATATAATTAATTTTAAATTAATATTTTTTAATAATATTTATTTCTAAAAAAGTTATTTCTAAAAAAATTATTTCTAAAAAAGTTATTTCTAAAAAAGTTATTTCTAAAAAAGTTATTTCTAAAAAAGTTATTTCTAAAAAAGTTATTTCTAAAAAAGTTATTTATTAAGAACTTTATCAAAGATACTATAAATTAATAAATCAAAAATTATATAGTTATGTTTTGGAAGTAGGTTTATAGAATGATGTGAAACTATTGTGGAGTTTTTTTAAAACAGATTTATTTCATTTATAAACAAGAGTTAATTCTTTAAAACTCCACACTTTTTTAACAGTTTATAAAAAATCCCAATAAATGATTAATATAGAACTAAAATGAGAGGTTAACAAAATGAAAGAAGGATTATACATAAATAATAATTTAGTTATTATAAACTTTGATTTGGCTTATTCATCCAATACAAAAGATTTACTTAATTCAATATACTTTAAAGAAATCACTGAAAAATACATTAATCATTTAAAAGAAGAAAATCCTAACCTTTATAAATATTTATTAAATGAAAACACTACCTCTGATGCATTGTATGAAATTTTAAAAACACTGCGAATGTTACTTGTTGTAAAACCAGAAGAGATTGATAATCATTACCTAAAAAACAAAAATCTCTTTTTGGAATTTGTTGAAGGTTTTCATGATTATTGGATGTCATACAGAAGATTCAGTATAACAAGAACACGATTTAGTAGAAAAACAGAACAACATTTCGTACTTCAAGATTCAAGTTTTAATAGTCTGTTACGTTCTTTTTATAGAGATATAGAGCAAAATTTAAGTGGGGAGAAAAATAATATTTATAGGCAATTACAGACAGGAACAAATGCTTCAATACTTGTTTATCAATTGAAAAAATTCTTTTTATCTGATAAGTATAATAAACTATCTAATATATTAATAATTAAATCTGTGATGCTTAGAACACCAATGATCATTTCTACAAATTCAAATAAACGAGAAGGAACATTTAAAGAAACATATACAAACCCAATTATATCTTTTGATGAGGATGAAAATTCTTGGATTGGATATCCTGCTAAAGTAGGTAATCTATTTTTCATGATTTACTTCCATCGCGACTACATATACAATGGAGTTTCACTTGCAAATTTATTTGAATTAGCATCATCTAACATAGCACATTCAAAACCTGATGGCATATTATTATTTGGTAACACAAAACAAGATGAAAATCTTTTTTATCATGATAAAGAAGAAGATTTATGGGTTGGAACAATTGGATACAATGTAAAATCTGAATACTTTGGATATATGAAGAAAATGATACTCACATTACATAATTTAAAAGTCATGGAAAAAGGTTGGTTACCTATTCATGGAAGTTTAGTAAATGTCTATCTTAAAAATGGTGAGAAAAAAGGATTGTTATTAGTTGGTGATTCTGGGGCTGGAAAATCAGAATCAATTGAAGCATTACAAAACTTAGAAAACGATATTATTAAACATATTGAAATTGTATTTGATGATATGGGAAGTCTTCACATTGAAGATGGAGTTCCTTATGCACAAGGTACTGAAATTGGAGCGTTTTTAAGACTTGATGACTTATCTCCAGGCACTCCCTATGAGAATATTGATAGATCTATTTTTTTCAATCCAAATAAAAGCAATTCACGACTCATTATAAAAACCACCAATCATAATATTATTTCTAAAAATCATAGTGTAGACTTATTGTGTTATTTAAATAATTATGATGAAAAAGAAGGAATGTATGAATTTAAAGACATTGAAGAAGCGAAAAAAGTATTTGTGAGGGGTAAAAGAATGAGTAAAGGTACGACACAGGAAATAGGGATTAGTAAAACCTATTTTGCCAATCCTTTTGGACCCATGCAAAAGAAAGAACTTTGTAATGATTTAATTAATAAAATATTTAAGTCCCTAAGAGTAAATGGCACTTATATTGGTGAAATTTATACACAATTAGGTTTAAATACAAAAGAAGAAAAACCATTGAATACTATTGCAAAAAAGCTATTAAAATTTCTTCAAAGAGAATGATTAGTTTATTTACAAATTTACTCTAAATATTATTAAAGAATATTAATTTAAAATTACAATACTACCAACTTAGGAATTTTTGATTAAAATTTCTATCTAAAATCTTGTTTTATACAAAATCAATTTTTAATTTTAATCCAAGTTTAAAAAAATAATTTTCTTAAATTGACAACATTAATTTAAAATTATTTATATTAATCAAAATATATTTATATTACAGTTTAGAACCAAATTTTTTACGGTTTAAAAACCTTAATTTTTGAAGTTAGAACCAAATTTTTTATTTTTTCTTTAGTGAAACTTTTCATTTCACTTAGAAAACGAAGTTTTTCTTTATTTTAAACAATTTTCTATTTTTTAAAGTTAGAAAATCTTTAATAGAAAATCTTTGATTTTATTTATTTTAAAAAATTTAGTTTTTAAAGTTAGAAAATTTATAATTTTCTTTATTGAAATTTTTTATTTCAGTTAGAAAATCTTTGATTTTCTTTATTTTAAAAATTTTTTAATTTTTATTAAATTATTCTAATTTTTAAAATTATCTAATAAATTTTATTAATTTATAATTAAATAGTTAATTTTACTTATTTTTTAAAAATAATAATTTTAATTTTAAAAAAATTTATTTTAAGAAAAATTATAAGTAATGATTCTAAGAAAAATTAGAAGTAATGATTTTAAAAAAAATTAGAAGTAATGACTTTTGCAAAAAATTAATACACATATTACATTTAAAATTATAGGTTTTCATGAAGCAATATTTAAAATTATAGGTTTTCATGAAGTGATATTTAAAATTAAATAATTTAATAAAAAATTTATCGTTCAAATAGTTAGAAGAAGATATTTATGAAAAAAGCAGTTTTTTTTGATATAGATGATACAATATTGGATACATCAACATTTGCCAAATCAGCTCGAAAATCAGCTATTAAAATGATGGTTGATAATGGCTTACCAATATCCTTTGATGAAGCTTACTCACTTTTAAAAGAGATTATAGGTCAGAAAGGATCTAATTATGATAAACATTTTGATGTTTTAACCAAAACGGTTTTAGGTGAAAAAAACTCAATGTTAATAGCTTTAGGAATGATTACATATCATAATGTTAAATTTGCACTTTTAAGACCATTTCCAAAAACAATGGATATTTTAATATATTTAAAAAGTAAAGGTTATAGATTAGCTGTAATATCCAATGGTTTAACAATAAAACAATGGGAAAAATTAGTTAGATTAAACTTACATAACTTTTTTGATAAGGTTATAACCTCTGAAGAAGTTGGGTTTGAGAAACCAAACAAATATATTTTTGATGAAGCATTAAAAAGAATGGAATGTGGAGCTGAAAATAGTATAATGGTAGGAAACAGATTAAATACTGACTGTATGGGAGCAATTAATGCAGGAATGTCATCTATTCTTGTTAATTCAAATATAAGTCCTGAAGAAATTCAAAAAATAAAGGATGATAATTTAGATATAAAAATAATAAATAACATTAGTGAATTAGATAAACTACTTTAAATATTTTACTTCTTATGAATAATTTATATGCTTAAAAAGCATGAAAGTATCTTTTAAATTATGAAATATTGATTTTATATTAAATATTTTTATTTATAATGATTTTATATTAATTATTTTTATTTATAATGATTTTATATTAATTATTTTTATTTATAATGATTTTATATTAAATATTTTTATTTATAATGATTTTATATTAAATATTTTTATTTATAATGATTTTATATTAAATATTTTTATTTATAATGATTTTATATTA
>JAITPS010000269.1 GCA_031289325.1 Candidatus Methanovirga meridionalis | reverse complement strand
TAATATAAAATTAATATGATGATATTTAATTAATATAAAATTAATATGAGGATATTTAATTAATATAAAATTAATATGATGATATTTAATTAATATAAAATTAATATGAGGATATTTAATTAATATAAAATTAATATGATGATATTTAGTTAATATAAAATTAATATGATGATATTTAGTTAATATAATAAATATTTGAGGAAAAAAACAATATTAAGGAGAAGAATAATATGAAAGGAAAGGTTTGGAAATTTGGAGATGATATTGATACAGATATTATTATTCCAGGAAGATATTTAATTCATACAGATCCAAAAATATTGAGTAAACATTGTATGGAAGGTTTAGATTCACAGTTCTATGAAAAAGTAAATAAAGGAGATATAATCGTTGGAGGTAAGAATTTTGGTTGTGGCTCTTCAAGAGAACATGCTCCAATAGCTATTCAAGGTGCTGGAATTGGAGCTATAATAGCGGAATCTTTTGCAAGAATATTTTATAGGAATAGCACAAATATTGGAATACCTCTTCTTGAAGCACCAGGAATTAGTAAAATTTTAAATCAAGGAGATGAAATTGGAATAGATATGGAAAATGGATTTATCATTAAAGAAGATGGAAGCAAATACAAATTTAAGAAATTGCCTCCATTTATGTTAAATATCCTTGAAAAAGGCGGATTAATTGAATATCTTAAGGATGAAAACATTCAATAATATATACACTATCAATTGATACTATCATTGAGCATATAACTAATTTAAATGTATAACTTAAATGTATAACTAATTTAAATGTATAACTTAAATGTATAACTAACTTAAATGTATAACTAACTTAAATGTATAACTAACTTAAATGTATAACTAACTTAAATGTATAACTAATTTAAATGTATAACTAACTTAAATGTATAACTAACTTAAATGTATAACTAACTTAAATGTATAACTTAAATGTATAACTAATTTAAATGTATAACTAATTTAAATGTATAACTAATTTAAATGTATAACTAATTTAAATGTATGGAGTGTTAAAATGTATGAAATAGCTGTTGTTCCTGGAGACGGAATAGGGAAGGAAGTGATGGAAGCAACTTTAGAAGTTTTAGAGGGTTTAAATTTAGATTTAAAGTATGAATATGGAGAAGCTGGTGATGAATACTTTGAAAAAAATGGAGTTGCAATTTTAGATGAAACCATAGACATTATAAAAAATTCTGATGCTTGTTTATTTGGTGCTGCAGGTGAGACAGCTGCGGATGTGATTGTTAAACTTAGACAAGAATTGGATTTATTTGTAAATCTCAGACCTATTAAATCTTATCCTGGAACTAACAGCTTATTTAAAGACCTTGATTTTGTAATTGTTCGTGAAAATACTGAGGGGATTTATGTTGGTCAAGAAGAGTACACTAAAGATGGTGCAATAGCTAAAAGAATAATTACAAAGGAAGCAAGTGAAAGAATTTGTAATTTTGCTTTTAAATATGCAAAAGATAACAATAAAAAAAAGGTGACCGCCGTTCATAAAGCAAATGTTTTAAAAAAAACAGATGGTTTATTTAAAAAGGTTTTTTATGAAGTGGCTAATAAATATAGGGATATTGAGACTGAAGATTATTATGTTGATGCTATGGCAATGTATCTTTTAACGAAACCTCAAAGTTTTGATGTTATTGTGACTACTAATTTATTTGGAGATATATTATCTGACGAAGGAGCAGGTCTTGTAGGTGGATTAGGTTTAATTCCCTCTGGTAACATAGGTGAAAGCAGTGCTTTATTTGAACCAGTTCATGGTTCTGCACCAGATATTGCAGGTAAAGGTTTAGCCAATCCAACTGCAATGTTACTTTCAGCTGTTATGATGTTAAACTATTTAAATGAAGTTGAAAATGCTAAATTATTAGCAGATTCAATTTTTAATGTCTTAAAAGAAGGTCAATATTTAACACCAGATATGGGTGGTAATTCATCCACTATGGAAATGGCTAATGAAATTAAAAATAAATTATTAGAGAAAAAGGCAAATCAAACATTAAAACAAGGATAATGGATAAACAGTATGTCAATATCTAAACTTTTATAACCTTTTTCAAGTTGTATTTATAATATTTATCTTTGTAAAACTCATTGAATTTTAATACAAATGAATTTAAAAGGTTATTAAACATTATTAATATCATTTAAATAAATTACTTCATCGCATAAACATTATTAATATCATTTAAATAAATTACTTCATTGCAGATTTCATTTACTAATTGTTTATCATGACTAACAACTAAAATTCCAATTTTTCTTTCTTTTGCTATGGATAAGAGCAATTTCCAGATCTGTACTTGAGTAACTGCATCCAGCATAGTGGTTATCTCATCAGCAATTAAAAATTTTGTTTTTGGATTTAATGCTCTAATAATTGAAAATCTTTGTAATTCTCCACCAGAAAGCTCGTTAGACCATCTATTTAACCAACTTTTTTTAATTCCAAACTTTTCTAAAATATCATCATTAATATCCCATGATTCATCAAGACTTCGTTTCATTTTCCATTTTGGATTCATTGTTGTTTCTGGATGTTGAAATATTAACTGAACTGGATTAAATTTAGAATCATTTGTGTTTAATCCATCAATTTTAATTTCTCCTTCAAAATTATTTTCATATCCAGTTAATATTTTACAAAGTGTTGATTTACCACCTCCACTTTCTCCTATTAAACCCTTCACTTGATTATCTTTTAATGAAATACTAATATTTTTTAAAACCCAATCATTACTTCCACTATATTTAAAACTAATATTGTTTGCAATTAATTTTACCATAACATCCATTCCCCCCTACTCGTTAGTTGAATTTTGTTTACTGTATTGCTCTTCTACAAAGTAACATCTTACTTTCATTCCATTGATTTCTACTAAGTTTGGATTAGAATGTTTGCATTTCTCAATAGACTGGTTGCATCTATCATAATAAATACATTTATCTTTTATATCTATATTTATTGGTTGATTACCTTCAAATAGTTGGAATCCATTGTTTGGCAGTGCTTTATATAGTGCTCTTGTGTAAGGATGAAGAAGTTTATCTCCATTTCCACTAAAATTCTCAGTTTTATTATTTTCTATAACGTATCCTGAATAGAAAATAGCTATTTTATCTGCAATTTCTACAGCAGCATAAATATCATGGGTTATTAAAATTACTCCTCTTCCCTCCTTAGCCATTATTTTTAAATAATTTAATGTTTCTTTAAGGGATTTTTCATCTAATCCTGGTGTTGGTTCATCAGCGATAATTAGTTTTGGATTATTTATTAGGGATGTGGAAAATAGCACTCTTCTTGCCATGCCTCCAGAAAGTTGAAAAGGATATAAATCGGCTACATCTTCTTTTAAATCATAATTTTCAAAGACTTTTATCAATGTTTTTCTTTTTTCTTCCCTTTCTTTTTCATCTTCAATATCACCAATTACCTGATCACCAACTTTCATTAGTGGATCCAAGAAATCAACTGATTGGGGAATTAAAGCTATTTCATCTCCTCTTAATTCTTCTTTTAATTTTTGATCTAAAATTTTTCCTTTGTATTTCATTTCTCCTGTAAGTAAAGAATTCATAGGTAATATTCCTAAGATAGCATGAGCCAATAAACTTTTTCCAGAACCACTTGAACCTAAAATAGCTACTATTTCGCCTTCATGAATATCTAAATCTAAATCTTCAACAACATTTAAAGTCGTTTGTCTTAAACCTTTAGTATATTGAGAAAACGAAATAGAAATGTTATTAACATTTAGCAATGCTTTAGGAATAGTTATATTGTCCTCATAATTGTTAGTCTTACTTTCAGTCATGATTTCACCTATAATATAAGTTTTAATTAATCTTATTTTCATTTAACTAATTTTCATTTAACTAATTTTCATTTAACTAATTTTCATTTAACTAATTTTCATTAAAAGTGTTATAGTTGTTTTGGTAAAGTTCTTAATAAATAATTTTTTTAAAAACAAATATTATTAAAAGATATTAAATTAAAATTATTTATATTAATTAAAATACATTTATATTAATTAAGATACATTTATATTATTTAAAATTTAAAATTATTGATTTTTATAGATTAATATTTAAAATTAAATATAGTAACTTTGATAAAATTCTTAATAAATAATTTTTTAAAAATTAAATATTATTAAAATATATTTATTTAAAATTAATTATATTAATTAAAATAAGTTTATATTATTTAAAATTTAAAATTATTGATTTTTATAGATTAATATTTAAAATTAATTATAGTAACTTTGATAAAATTCTTAATAAATAATTTTTTAAAAATTA
>JAITPS010000255.1 GCA_031289325.1 Candidatus Methanovirga meridionalis | reverse complement strand
AAATATAAGGCAAAAGAATGGATTATTTAAATTATATTATTTAAAATTTATTTATATTATTTAAAATTTATTTATATTATTTAAAATTTATTTATATTAATTAAAATTTAAAATTATTAAAAGATACTAATTTAAAATTATTTATATTATTTAAAATTTATTTATATTATTTAAAATTTAAAGTTATGGATTTTTATAAATTAATATTTAAAATTAAATAATTTGATAAAAATGCATAAAAAAAATTTATCATTTAAAATTTAAGAGCTTTTGCATAATGACTATATATTAATTTAAAATTAGTTATATTAATCAAAATATATTTAAATTATTTGAAATTTAAGAAGATATTCAATAATTCTATAAATATTTAATAACATTTATTTTCTAATATTAAGTCTTTAAAAGTTGCTTTATAATGAAAAAAATCTTTTAAAATCATATAAAAATCCAATTAAAATCAGAATTTAAACTAAATTTTTTTAAATTTTTTTAAATTTTTTTTAGGTTAGAAAATTTTTGATTTTCTTTATTTAAAAACTTCAGATTAATAATTATAGGTTTGTAAATGTTATATGTGCATAGTTCAATTGGCTGTTATAAGTTTTAGCAAATAATTGAACTTCATGTAGAATATAAGAATATTTTATTAATGACATTTTTTATTTACTTTAAGTTACTAAAACCGAAACATTTATATAACATTAAGTTACTATAATATAATGAGAAAGATTACTTTTTGTTACTTTAATATTTTCCAATTTTTTAATACAATTAAATACTTGCTGGATTAATTAAATATTTTAAAAGGTTTAAATCCAATGAAAGGTTTAAACTCAGCATATAATAAATTGAAAATATAGAATAAACGATTAAATTTACTATAATGAATTGGTGCTTATTTAATTGATGTTTATTTCAATATATTATTTTTAAAGTGTTTATTAATTCAGCATATATTTTATCTAATTTAAATTTATTATCCAAATCTAAAATTTTTTAGGAATTTATTTTAAGATAACTTTTAAATTATCGGTATGAAATTGATAATCTTTTTCATTACTTATATTAAACTTTGAAGGTGATGCGATGGCTAATGTTACTAAAAAAGATGAAAAATTAGAAAATGATTTAGACCAATCCAATTTAGATGATAAAAATGAAGATTTATCCGAAGCAGGAAAAGATTTAGCCGAAGCAGGAAAAGAATCAGATTTAAAAGACAAAGATTCAGCAGATGTTGATGATGAAAATCTGGATAAAAAAGATGAAGAATTAGAAAATGAGTTAGACCAATTAAAATCTGATTTAATTGATAAAAATGAAGAGAATTTAAGGCTTCGAGCTGAGTTTGAAAACTTTGAAAAGCGAAATGAGAGACATAATCAAGATATTATTAATTTTGCAAATGAAGAGTTGATAATGAATATTCTTGATAGTTATGAAGACCTTGAAAGAGCTTTAAATCAATCTAAAAATATGGATGAACTTAAAAATGGTGTTGCATTAATATATTCAAAATTAAAAAATGTTCTTGAAAAAGAAGGTCTTAAAGAGATTAAGGCAAAAGGTGTAAAATTTGATCCATTTAAACATGAAGCTCTTATGGTGGAAGATAAGAATGATTGTGAAGATGGTATAATAGTTGAAGAATTAATGAAAGGATACACCTTAAAAGATAAGGTTATTAAATATTCTAAAGTTAAAGTCTGTAAAAAAAATAAGAAAGAATAAGGTTTATCTTCTTTCATTAACCAATTAAATTGGATTTATTAAACTAAAATTTCTTTCATTAAATTAAATTGTAGATGAATATTCAATTTATTTGAGTATTCTAATATTAAAAATTTATATAAGTTATATATTCAAAATAAATAATAAAACGGTGATAATTATGGCAGATGAGTCAGTTAAAATGAAAAAAGAAGAAGTAGGTAAAAAAGAAAAAATTATTGGTATTGATTTAGGAACAAGTAATTCAGCAGCAGCAGTTTTAATAGGTGGTAAACCTACTGTTATACCAAGTGCAGAAGGTGCAAGTCAATATGGTAAGGCTTTTCCAAGTTATGTTGCTTTTGCTGATGGGCAACGTTTGGTTGGTGAACCAGCAAGAAGACAAGCTGTAACCAATCCTGAAAACACTATTAGTGCAATTAAAAGAAGTATGGGTACTAATAATAAAGTTAAAATTGAAGGTAAGGAGTACACTCCTCAAGAAATATCTGCATTTATCTTACAAAAAATCAAAAAAGATGCTGAAACTTTTCTTGGTGAAGAAGTTAAAAAAGCAGTCATTACTGTTCCTGCTTACTTTGATGATAATCAAAGAACAGCTACAAAAGATGCTGGTACAATAGCTGGTTTAGATGTAGTAAGACTTGTTAATGAACCAACAGCCGCAAGTTTAGCTTATGGTATTGATAAACAAACCGATGATGATTTAAAAATATTAGTATTTGATTTTGGTGGTGGAACATTAGATGTGACTTTAATGGACTTTGGTGGAGGTGTATTTGAAGTTAAATCCACAAGTGGTGACACTAAATTAGGTGGAACCGATATGGACAACACAATAATGAAATATTTAGCCAATGAGTTTAAAAAAGAGAACGGTATTGATTTAATGGATGATGATCAAGCAGTTCAACGTCTTAGAGAAGCAGCTGAGAAGGCTAAAATCGAATTATCCACTACCTTAAAAAGTGAAGTTAACTTACCATTCATCACAATGGGAAAAGATAACAGTCCTAAAAATCTTATTAATCAGCTTACAAGAGCTAAATTAGAAGAATTAGTTGATCCTATAATTAAAAAAAGTGGAAAACCAATGGAACAAGCAATAAAAGATGCAAAGCTATCTAAGTCTGATATTGATAAGATTATTCTCGTTGGTGGACCTACAAGAATGCCTATAATTCAAAAATATGTTGAAGATTTCATAGGAAAACCTGTTGAAAGAGGAATTGACCCAATGGAATGTGTGGCATTAGGAGCATCTATTCAAGGTGGAGTTTTAGCAGGTGAAATTAAAGATTTAATTCTTTTAGATGTTACACCATTATCTCTGGGTATTGAAACTTTAGGTGCTGTTTCTACAAAATTAATAGAAAGAAACACAACAATTCCAGCTAAAAAAAGTCAAATATTTTCAACTGCTGCTGATAACCAAACATCCGTGGATATTCATGTTCTTCAAGGTGAAAGATCATTGGCATCTGATAACACCACACTTGGAAGATTTCAACTTGTTGGAATACCATCAGCTCCAAGAGGAATACCTCAAATTGAAGTTACATTTGATATAGATGCAAATGGTATTATTAATGTCTCAGCTAAAGATATGGGAACTGGAAAAGAACAAGCTATTACAATAACTGCTTCTAATAAATTGTCCGATGAAGAAATAGAACAAAAAGTTAAAGAAGCTGAAATAAATGCAGAAGAAGATAAGAAAAAACAAGAAGAAATTGAAGTTCGCAACAATGCAGACTCCATGATTTATACTGCTGAAAAATCACTTGAAGAACTTAAAGATAAAATATCTGATGATGAAAAATCAAATATTGAAAAATTAGTAGCCGAACTTCGTGAAGTTATCTCTGGTGATGATATAGCTATTATCAAAGAAAAATCTGATGAACTCACAAAAGTTGTTCAAGAAGTAGGAGCTAAAATCTATCAAGAAGCAGCACAAGCCCAACAACAAGAACAAGCTCAACAACAAGCTCAACAAGAAGGACAAGCTCAAGATGGAGACAAATCTTCTGATGATGATACAATTGATGCTGATTACGAAGTTAAAAAGTAGTAGTTTAATTGAATCATTGTTTTTAGATAAGATTAGTTTTTAATAGTCTTTACTAATCTTCATTTTTATTTTATTTTTTCATTTTAATTGTTTTTTAACTTTTTTTATTGTATGGTGATTTTGATAAAGTTCTTAACAAATAGCTTTTTTAAAAATAAATATTATTAAAATAAATATATTAATTAAAAATTATTTAAAAATTATTAATATTAATCAAAATATATTAATATTATTTAAAATTTAAATTATGGATTTTTATGAAGTAATGTTTAAAATTAAGTAACTAAATAAAAAAAAAATTCAAAATCTTCATTCAAAATTTAAGAACTTTTCCACATAGAACCATAATAAAAATAGAATATTAAAATATTAATAAACTAAAATATCTTATATATTATTATATTAGGAAATGTTTGTATTAGGAAATGTTTGTAAAAATTATTAGGAGATGTTTGTAAAAATGGAATTTAATAAAGAAAAAATTAAACAAGTTATTCATTATATAATACATAAATGTCAAAACCAACCATATTTTGGTAAGACAGTATTATATAAACTAATGTATTTCTCGGACTTCAACTATTATGAAAAATATGAAAAATTAATAACAAATGAAAAATATGTAAAAAAACATCATGGTCCAACTCCTTCTAATTTTGAGGAATTAATTAATGAATTAATAAATGAAAATAAAATAGGTGAAAAAACTGAACAAGTTTATACTCACTATAGACATAAATATTATTCTTCTAAAAATCCAGATGATTCTTTATTAAATAATAAAGAATTAGAAGTTATTAATAATGTTATTAATGAACTTTCCCATATGAATGCAAAGAAAATTAGTGAATATTCTCATGGGGATAAGCCATGGCGTGTTGCTAAGTTCCGCGATGTTTTAGATCCTGAATTTGTTTTTTATAGGACAGACGAATATTCTGTGAGAGAATATGATGAATAACTATCTACATGTGAATATTTTCACAAGTGTGAAAAAGACATAGATAAATTAACTAAAATTTGTCATAGTTTAAAGGAAGACTTGAAAAGATTAGAACTTGCTATAATTGATGATATATTACCTAATAATGAATTGCCTAAAAATGGTTATTTCCCAGTTCGGGGTGTGAAAGGTAAAGCTCATCTACCTGCATTTGTTATTAAAAAATTTCGTTGCAAATCCATTCCAAAGGGCAATAAATCTGGTTTTAGGATTGTGTTTGTTTTTGATAGATCAATGTCTTTGATTTATTTTGTTGAAATATATCATGAAAATAAGAAAGAAAATTTAGATCCTAAAAGGATTATTGAGGCTTGCAAATCATTATCTTAAATATGAGATATTACAAAATGGAAGTTGGAGAAATAGTGTTTTGCATGATTAATTAATTTATTATATTTATTATATTAATTCAAAAATCAAAAAATTTTTTACAAATTATTTTTTTAAATATTTAATATTATTTTTTTAAATTTAATTATTTTTTTAAATTTAATTTAATGAAATTAAAATCAATTTTGATTACAAATATTTAATTGAATTTTATAAAATTAATGTATAAATAAAAAGAAAATAATTTTACAAAACACTAAAATTTAATATGTTAAATTAACAAATAATACTTCAAACTTAAGAAAATCAAAGATTTATTATCGAAGATGATTTAGGAAAATCGAAGATTTTTCGTTTCTAACTTTAAATAGAAAATTATTTAAAATTAAGAAAATTATTTTTACAAGAAATTATTTTTACAAGATATTAAATAATATTACAAGATATTAAATAATATTATAAGATATTAGATAATATAAAATATTAAATAACACTTAATATTTAAATAAAGAACCAAAATAATAAAGATTTTAATTAAATAATCATTATAATTTTTACTTAAGGTGAATAAATGGCAAAAAATAAAATGGGAAAAAAGCGTGATTACTATGATATTCTTGGTATAGATAAAAGTGCCAGTGCAAAAGAAATAAAAAAATCTTATCGTAAATTGGCTATGAAATATCATCCAGATAAAGCTGAAGAAAGTGATAAAGAAAAGTTTACTGAGAAGTTTAAAGAAATAAGTGAAGCTTATGCTGTTTTATCTGATGAAGAGAAAAAACAAAAATATGATCAGTTTGGTCATGCTGGAATGGATGGATTTAGTCAAGAAGATATATTTAGAAATGTGAATTTTGAAGATATTTTTCAAGGATTTGGTGGTGATGGTCAAGGATTTGGTGGAATTGGAGATATATTATCAGAAATATTTGGAGGGGGAGGAAGAAGCAGAAGAACTGGTCCTCAAAGAGGTTCAGATTTATACACTGAAGTAGATATCACCTTAAAAGAAGCATCAAAGGGTGTTGAAAAAGAGATTAGAATTAGACATGATGAAGTATGTTCTCGTTGTAATGGTTCTGGAGCAGAACCTGGTAGTGATGTTGAAACTTGTGAAGTTTGTGGAGGTTCAGGACAAGAAAGACGCATTCAAAATGGTCTTTTTGGACAACAAATAGTAATGAGCATGTGTAGAGCTTGTAATGGAACTGGAAAAATATTTAAAGATCCTTGCCATGAATGTCATGGTAGAGGAACGGTTAATGAAATTGAAAGGGTTAATGTTAAAATACCTGCAGGTGCTGAAGATGAAAATCGTATAAGAATTCCGAATGCTGGTAATGCTGGTGAATTCAATGGAGGTTATGGAGACTTATATGTTTCAATTCATGTAAAACCACACAAAGACTTTAAAAGAGGTGGTAACGACCTTTACACTGATAAACAAATAAGTTTTGTTCAAGCCTGTTTGGGTGATAAAGTCGATGTTAAAACTATTTACGGTGTTGTTGAATTAAATATCCCTCCTGGAACACAATCTGAATCAAAATTTAAGCTTAGAGGACAAGGAATGCCGATTTTATATAGAAGTTCAAAAGGCAATCTTTATGTTACTATTAAAGTCGTAGTTCCTCAAAAACTAAATGATAAACAAAAATCAATTCTTGAAGAGTTTTCAAAAGTTAGTGGGGATGAAATTAAAACAATAAAGAAGGGCTTTTTTGATAAAGTTAAAGAGGGTATTCATCACTAATCTATTTCCCAAAATATTTTTAATTCAGTTAAATAAAAAAACATTATAAATAAATATCATACTATTTACTTAAAAAAACATTCTTAACATTGCATGAAGATTAACTTTAAAAAGAGAAGATGAATGTGGTAAATATTAATAAATTTAGCTCTATTTTGTTAAGTATTTTACTTGGAGTATTATTATCATTTTTATTTGATAATATGTTTATATTGGTCTTTATAGGATTTTTATCTACTTATTTAACAAATAGTGATGAAAGAACTTATTTTGTTGGGATAATAGCTACACTAATCTATGCTGCAGGCAACTTTATTCGAGGATTATTTATTTCTCCACCTATTCCTCAAGATATTATAAACCAAGCACCTTTAGATTCATTTAATTTATTTGTAGGATTTTTAGTGACTTTATTAATCTCAGTACTCTTAGGATTCATTGGAGCATATCCTGCATATTTAACGAATAAACAATTTAAAAGGAATAAAAAGAATAATGAGTAACAGAAATAATAATGAATTCAGTGGACTTCGTTAACAAGCTCATCAAGTTAAGAATTTTCTTATAGTCATCATTTTGGAAAAGTTTTTAAATTTTGAATGATAAATTTTTTTATTTAATTATTTTATTTAATTATTTTATTTAATTATTTTATTTAATTATTTTATTTAATTATTTTATTTAATTATTTAATTTAATTATTTTATTTAATTATTTTATTTAATTATTTAATTTAATTATTTAATTTAATTATTTAATTTAATTATTTAATTTAATTATTTAATTTTAAATATTATTTTATAAAAATCTATAATTTTAAATTTTAAATAATATAAATTTATTTTAATTAATATAATCAATTTTAAGTAAATATATTTTAATAATATTTATTTTTAAAAAAATTATTTATTAAGAACTTTATCAAAACTACTTATTCGATTTTAAATATAATTTTATAAAAATCTATAATTTTAAATTTTAAATAATACAAACTTATTTTAATTAATATAATCAATTTTAATAATATTTATTTTTAAAAAATTTGTTTATTAAATACTTCATAAAATCCAGTATAATCGTATTTTAATAATATTTATTTTTGAAAAATTTGTTTATTAAAGACTTCATAAAATCCACTACAATTAAATTTAGTTAATTAAAAGTTTCATTAAATTAATAACATGTTAGTTAATACTAATACTCGGAGATTTAATCTTGTACTCTAATACTAAAATAGCTATTCCAATTTTTAAAAGTAATAAAGAAGAAATATTAAAAATAGCTATTGAGTATATAGAAAAAGGTGCCGACATTTTAGAGCTTAGAATAGATGGAATAAGTAGTCCAGACCCTAAAATGGTTAAGGAGATTATTCAAGAAATTAATTTCCCTACAATAGCTACTAATAGATTGAAATTAGAAGGCGGTCATTTTAATGGATCTGAAAAGGATAGAATAGCTATTTTAAGAGCTGCAAGTGATGTTGCAGAGTATGTTGATGTTGAACTTCAAACTGAACCAAAATATATTAATTCAATACTTGAAACAGGAGTTAAAACAATTGTATCATATCATGATTTTGAAAAAACTCCTCCTTTAAATGAAATGTTTAAAGTAGTTGAAGAGGAACGTAAAATAGGCGATATTGCTAAGATAGCAGTCACACCCAAAACTTTAGAGGATACTATCGATGTTTTAGCTATTTTATCCAAATTTAATAATGTAATAGCTATTTCCATGGGTGAACTTGGTAGCTATACAAGAGTAATTGCATCAAAATTTAAAGCCCCTATTACTTTTGCTGCTTCTGATGATGTTACAGCACCAGGTCAAATCGATTTTGAAACAATGCGATGGATTTTAAATCTTGATTTAATTAATACTGATGATTTAATTCAATGATTATTATTCAAATAATTAATATTTTTAAGTGTGAAAATTTCACATTTTTGAGATAAAATATATATAAGTAAGAAAGCACATACAATAATTAGTTGTTATTAATTCATTAATAAAAAAAATAATATTTTTATTTTAATATTCAAAATTAGACTTTATTAATTAAAATATTTTATTATTGATGTTATTATAATATAATTTCAATTTCATCACAATGTTATTATAATATAATTTCAATTTCATCACAAATATATATAAAAACAAATTATATATAATAAATATCAATGTTGTCAACTTAAGAATTTTTGATTAAAATTTCAATCTAAAATCTTAGTTATAGATTTTCCATTTTTAATTTCAATCCAAGTTTAAAAAAAATAATTTTCTTAAGCTGGCAGTGGATAATAAATGTATAAAATTGATAAGTCCTGATTTTTATTTGTATTTACTATTTTATTAAATAATACATTTTCTTATTTTAGTCCTTTATAACATTATTAAGAATTTATAATAAATAATAAACTTAATAGATTTTTTATATGAACTTAATTTTATTAAATTTTTAATTAATTTATAATAGAATTAAATAATAGTGAATATTAAAATATATAAAATAAATTAAAAATTATTAAATATGCTGTTTTTAATTAATTCTAATTATTTATTAAATTTAATTAATTTATAGAGAAAATCTAATAATATAAATTATTATTCTAATAATAAAATTATTATAATAAATATATTTAATAAGATCTATTATTGTATAAATAAGATCTATTATTGTATAATTTATTAATATAATATAAAGAATTATTTTTTAATGTATGGTTTCTGCATAATTAATGTATTTTACTATTCAACAAAACAAATTTTTGCAAACCATTTTTTTTTAAATATTAGTATTTACCTTTTAAATTTAATTTAAAGAAATAAAAATCAATTTTGATTGTAAATATTTGATTTTTAATTGCAAATATTTGATTTGTAAAATTAATATATAAATAAAGAAAATCAAAGATTTTCTAAATTTAAAAATAGAAAATTTTTAAACTAAAGAAAAACTTCGTTTTTCTAATTGAAATAAAAAATTTCAATAAAGAAAATCTTTTAGATTTTCTAACTTTAAAAATAGAAAAATTTTAAACTAAAAGAAAATAATTTTACAGAAAGCTGTTAATTAGAAAATTATTGAATTTATTATAGAGTATTAAATAGGTGAAAATTATGAAAGATAAAACATTGGAAGGAACAACCACTGTAGGAATTACATGCAAAGACGGTGTTGTATTTGCAAGTGAAAGAAGAGCAAGTATGGGAAATTTAGTGGCTCATAAAGTTGCTGAGAAAATATTTAAAATTGATAATCATTTAGGAGCTACAATAGCTGGTTCTGTTGCTGATGCTCAAAGTTTAATGAAAATTATTTCTGCTGAAGTTTCTCTATATAAAATGAGAAATGGTGAAAATATTAGTGTAGAATCTGCATCTGCTATATCAGCCAATATTTTACATTCTTCTCCATTGTATGTACAAACCTTACTTGGAGGAATAGATGGTAATGGAGCCACAATTTATTCTTTAGATCCTGCTGGAGGTATGGTTAAAGATGCGTTTATTTCAACTGGTTCAGGCTCTTTGTTTGCTTATGGTGTTTTAGAAGACAGGTTTAGAGAAGGGTTAACTGTAGAAGAAGGAATAGATGTTGCTATAAGATCAATTAATTCAGCTATGGAAAGAGACACTTTTTCTGGTAACGGTGTTTTAGTAGCTAAAATTACAAAAGACGGCTTTAAAATGTTATCAGAAGATGAAATTAAAAAGAAATTAAAAAGTTTAAGTCAATAATTAAAAAAGACATTAAACTATTTAATTAAACTAAAAATTAATATTACATACATTATGAAAAAGTTCTTAAATTTTTAATAATAAATTTTTAATAATAAATTATTTAATTTTAAATATTTAATTTTAAATATTAATTTATAAAATTCTATAATTTTAAATTTTAAATAATATAAACTTATTTTAATTAATATAAAATAATTTTAATTATACTCATTATGAAAAAGTTCTTAAATTTTGAATGATGAATTTTTTTATTAAATTATTTAATTTTAATTATTTAATTTTAAATATTAATTTATAAAATTCTATAATTTTAAATTTTAAATAATATAAACTTATTTTAATTAATGTAAGTAATTATAAATCAATATCATTTAATAATATTTATTTTTGAAAAAGTTATTTATTAAGAACTTTATTAAAACTACTATAAAATAATTTTGATTAATATAAATAAATTTTAATAATAATATAAATAAAATAAATTTTAATAATATAAATAAATTTTAAATTAATAATTTTTAATAAGGTTTAATTTTAAAAAAATTATTTATTAAAAATTTTATAAAAACCATTATAAATAAACTAAATTAGAAAATTTAGATTCTAATTAATAAATAAATTCTAATTAATAACTAAACTTACTTTTAATTTTATTGATGAAAGGTTTGAACAAATCCTACCTTTTAAGTATGAACCTTATTTTTTTATAAATAAAATAATTTTTAATCCCAGTATTGATCCTTTTCATATTGATACCTTTCATATAGTATTGATACCTTTCATATTTAATAGATATCCATTCATATTTGGAAAATATTAATTTTCTTTTAATATGGTAATGTATCTTTTAATATGGTAATGTAAAATACTATAATACACTATTTTTATTTATTTATTTATGTAAATTATTATATCTACCTTAGATCTTATTTTTGAGTGATTATATGAGTTCAGAGATTTTAGAAGAAATTAAAGCGGCTATTGTGAAAAAACTGCCTGAACGAATTCAATTAGCTAACATTGAGTTTGAAGGCTCAGAGGTTGTAATATACACAAAAAATCCTGAGATAATGACTGATAATGAAGGTTTAATAAGAAAATTAGCTAAAGATTTAAGAAAACGTATAATTATTCGTTCCGATAAAAGTGTTCTTTTAGATCCAGAAAAAACTATTACAAAAATTCATGAGATTGTCCCTAAAGAAGCTGAAATTACTAACATAGGATTTGATGATGTAACCTCTGAAGTTCGTATTGAAGCCAAAAAACCTGGAATTGTCATTGGAAAATTCGGAGTCACCTCAAGAGAAATAGTTAGAAACACTGGTTGGGCTCCAAAAATTCTAAGAACACCACCAATACCATCAGAAATCATTGAAAAAATTAGACACATCCTTAAACACAGTAGTAAAGAAAGAAAACAATCACTTCAAGCTTTTGGATTGAGAGTTCATCAAGGATCAAAACATGATAGTGATTGGATAAGATTAACCTCAATGGGTGGATTTAGAGAGGTTGGAAGGTCATGCATGTTATTACAAACTCCTAACAGTAGAGTTTTACTTGATTGTGGAGTAAATGTAGCAGGTCATGATGATAAATCTTCATTTCCATATTTAAATGTTCCTGAATTTAGTTTAAATGAATTGGATGCAGTTGTAGTATCTCATGCACATTTAGATCATTGTGGTTTCGTGCCTTATTTGTATCACTATGGATATGAAGGACCTGTTTTTTGTACAACACCAACAAGAGACTTAATGACTTTATTGCAGTTAGATCATATTGATATAGCCCATAGGGAAGATAATCCTCTACCTTTTAATGTGAAACATGTTGAAAAAACTGTAAAACGTGCTGTAACACTTGATTATGGAGAAGTTACAAATATAGCACCTGATATAAAATTAACCCTCCACAATGCTGGACATATTCTTGGCTCTGCAATGTCCCATTTGCATGTTGGAGATGGGCAACATAACATAGTATACACTGGAGACTTTAAATATGAAAGAAGTAGGTTACTTGAACCTGCAACATCTAAATTTCCAAGATTAGAAACATTGGTTATGGAAAGTACTTATGGTGGTCATGAAGATGTGCAACCATCAAGGAATTCCGCTGAAAAAGAACTTATGAAAATAATTTATAAAACTTTAAAGCAAAAAGGTAAAGTTTTAATTCCTGTTTTTGCAGTAGGACGAGCACAAGAATTAATGATTGTTTTAGAAGAATATATGTCTCATGGTATTATTGAAGAAGTTCCAATTCATATTGATGGTATGATTTGGGAAGCAACTGCAATTCACACTGCCAGACCAGAATATTTAAGTAAGGATTTAAGGGATCAAATATTTCATGCAGGTAGAAATCCATTTATATCTGATGCATTTCATAAGGTTATTAATCATAATGAAAGAAAAGATATTGTTGAAGGAGAACCATCTATTATTCTATCTACATCTGGAATGCTTACTGGTGGAAATTCTGTTGAATATTTCAAAGCATTAAGTGGAGACGAAAAAAGTACATTAATATTTGTTGGATATCAGTCAGAAGGTTCATTAGGTAGAAGAATCCAGAAAGGTTGGACTGAAATTCCAATGCTTGAAGAAGGAAAAACTAAAGTTTATCATGTTAAAATGAATATTGAAACTATTAAAGGGTTTAGTGGACATTCTAATAGACGACAACTTATGGATTATGTTAAAAGATTAAGTGTAAAACCAGGAAAGATAATTACTTGTCATGGAGATCCTTATAAAACTGCTGATTTAGCATCAAGTATACATAGAAGTCTTAAAATAGAAACTAAAACTCCACTTAATTTAGAATGTACAAGACTTCAGTAAATAAGATCTAATAATCACTAATTTGGAATGTTTTAATCAATACATAAAATTTTTAGCTATATTTAATAATTAAATGATGATTAATTCATTATTTTATTTATAAAAACTATTATAATTATTTATTTATAATATTAAGATTTAAAAATCATTACAAACAAAAACAGACAAAGTTAGTTTTTTAAAATTTATAACCATATACATTTAAAGACGAAATATTTAATCATACATTTTTTTGAATCTAATTTTAGTAAAAATAATCATATCCCACATATATAATAATTTAAATGCATTATAAGTGCTTGTTGAGATTATAGATGTTTGTTAAGATGTGAAATCTATGATTTTATAAAAATAATTTATGCTAAACTTCATGAAAAGTTAGTTAAACCTAAACCTTTATATACTATTAAAGTTTAATATTATATTGTCTACTAAAATTTATATAAAAAATATAATTTATATAAAAAATTGTTAGTAGACTAAACACGATATCATTTAGTTGATATTATCTCCAAAAAGCCCCAATGAAATTATTTTTGTGACCTTAAACATAATCCACAAGATATTTAATTAACTAATCTAATTAAATTGGGGCACATTTCTTCTGTAAACATATATTTTTATTTCATTACTTTAATTACTTAAAAATAAGATATTTAAAAATTTTAAATTAAGATTAAATTAATTTTTTAAACAATAATTTTTATTTCTTCATTTTTAAAAATTTCATTATTAAACTTGTTCAATTAGAAACAGGAAATCTTAGATTTTCCTAAGTTATCTTCGATAACAAATCTTAGATTTTCTGTATGTCAACTTAAGGATTTTTTGTCTAATTTTTAGTTATAGATTTGATAAAATTATTAATGAATAATTTTTTAAGAATAAATACTATTAAAATATATTCATTTAAAATTAATTATATTAACTAAATTAAGTTCATATTATTTAAAATAAATTTATATTGTTTAAAATAAATTTATATTGTTTAAAATTAAATAATTTCATGAAATAATATTTAAAATTATAATTTAATGAATAATTTTTTAAGAATAAATACTATTAAAATATATTTATTTAAAATTAATTATATTAACTAAATTAAGTTCATATTATTTAAAATAAGTTAATATTATTTAAAATAAATTTATATTGTTTAAAATTAAATAATTTCATGAAATAATATTTAAAATTATAATTTAATAAAAAAAGTTATCATTTTAAAATTTAAGAACTTAATCATAGTAACTATATTTTCTTATTTTAATTTTAAAAATCATTTTAAAAATTCTTTCTATGTGGGTATTTTTTATTTGATATTTTCTTTTTTTTGTTCCTCCTTTTGATTTTTCTTTAATTTTCATTAAGTATCTTGACACTGTTATCATACACTCCTTTCCATATTCTTTTTCTTTCTTCTTTTTATGCGAATATTATTTTAAACAAATTAATTTTTAATTTACATGATTAATAAGTTCATATTTATTTTCATATTCATATTCACAATTTTCATATTTCATTAACTTCCTTATTCCCTGATTAAAATCTTTCTTAATGATTATTATCATATTATGTATGAATACTTATGAATAAAAATCTTGTTCTATTATTAATTCCAAAATCAATGTTTTACAATCAGTTTACAAGAATTATAATTCACTATAACCTTTAGAAAACTTTTTTACTATTCCTGGAAAATTTATTTCCCACTACCACATAATTTTCGTTTTCAAATTTCATTAATTTTCCTAATTTATCAGCATATAAATCAAACATTTAAACACAACCAATAAAAAATTTAATTAAATATTATAAATCATGCTTTTTAAATTTACATCCTTATTGAACAATACTCAAATATTTACTGATGAAATATTCTTGAGAAAAGTAATTTTTATATTTATCAATCTTTGATCTATCAAAAAATTAACTGAAAAGACTTAATATTCTATTTACTTAAGATTTTAATATTTTTAAGAGTTTTATGTAATGATTTCAAGTGTTATTAAAATTTTAAAGTTTTTTTAAAATAAAAATTTAATTTCAAATAAATTCTTAATATCACTCTAAAATTAATAGTAATAAAATTTATCATTATAAATTTGAATATTAGTATTATTCATTGATTAATTAATAATGTGAAATTAAATTTAATGAATGAACATAAAGAAAAAATAAAAAGAAAAATCCTTAACTTGAGAAAGTTGCACCACAATAAAAACCTTTATATACTATGGAAAATATACTAATAAATGTAAATTTTGTATTACTTCTTGAGTCTTTAAATAATAATTTTGATTCAATGAAATATTAATATGAAATTTACAAAATATAAACCCATT
>JAITPS010000194.1 GCA_031289325.1 Candidatus Methanovirga meridionalis | reverse complement strand
TTTTTAAAAATGAAACATAATTATTAAATTTTTAATTAAAAAAATTATAATTATTATTTTTAAAAATAAAAAGATAAAAATTGTTATTTAAAAAATTAATTTAATATTAATTTAAAATTTTTAAAAACGGAGAATGCATTCTCCTAAGTTGAAAATAAATTTTCAACAATAAGATATTTAAAATAAATGATTAATTACAAACTTTTTTTATAACACTATAATTTAATAAAAAAATTTATCGTTCAAAATTTAAGAACTTTATCATAGTAACTATATTAAAAGTTCATACTTATCTAAGAGGATGAAATGATGATTACAGGAAATGGAAAAGTATTTGGGTTAATAGGTGATCCTATAGGTCATAGTCTATCAACATTTATGCATAATGCTGTTTTTAAAGAATTGAATTTAGATTATGCTTATCTTCCTTTTAATGTAAAAAAAGAAAATCTCTCCAATGCAATAAATGGGGCGAAAAGCCTTAATATAAAGGGATTAAATGTAACGATACCCCATAAAATAAATATCATGAAATTCATAGATGAGATTGATTCTGTTGCTGAAATGATTGGAGCTGTTAATACAATTAAATTTGAGAATGAAAAAACAATTGCTTACAATACCGATGGTATTGGAGCTATTAAATCTCTTGAAAAAATTACTTCACTTAAAAATAAAAAAATTATTATTCTTGGTGCTGGTGGAGCATCACGAGCTGTTAGCTTCCAACTTGCTATTTCAGGAATTGCTGAACTTTTAATTCTAAATAGAAATACTGAAAAATCTAAATATCTAATTAGTGATTTAAAAAATAAATTAAATAATTCAGATAATTTTTCAGATTTTAATAAAGATACTAATTTTAATTATGGGGATTTTAATATATTGAAAGAAAATATTGGGGATTGTGATATTTTAATTAATGCTACACCAGTAGGACTGTATCCTAATGTTAATGTTTCTCCAATTGATGAAAATATTATTCATTCTGATTTAATAGTATATGATTTAATTTACAATCCTATTGAAACAAAACTAATTAAAGATACTAAAAAAGTGGATGGAAAAACACTCTCAGGAGTTAAAATGTTAGTATATCAAGGAGCTGAAAGTTTAAAAATATGGGGAGTGATCGATAATCCAATTAATATTATTGATGTTATGGAAAAAGCAGTTATAAGTAAACTATAATATTTACTATTAGAATATATTACTTCCTTTAATTTTTAAGAGAAAATTATCATAGTTTATATTATGAAACTTAAATTTTTGTAGAATTATTAGTTCTAATTTTTCTTAAAATCAATTCTTTTTCTTAAAATCAATTTTTTTAAAATTAGAATCAATTTTTTTAAAATTAGAATCAATTTTTTTAAAATTAGAATCAATTTTTTTAAAATTAGAATCAATTTTTTTAAAATTAGAATCAATTTTTTTAAAATTAAAATTATTATTTTTAAAAAAATAAATAAAATAAATTGTTTAATTATAAATTAATAAAATCAATTATAGTCATGGTGTAAGGGTTCTTAAATTTTGAATAATAATTTTTTTTATTAAATTATTTAATTTTAAATATCCCTAACGAAAATCCATAATTTTAAATTTTATTTAATATAAATACTTTTAAATTAATATAAACAATTTTAAATTAATATTTTTTAATAACATTTATTTTTAAAAAGAGTTATTTATTTTTAAAAAGAGTTATTTATTCTTTAAAAAAAGTTATTTATTCTTTAAAAAAAGTTATTTATTCTTTAAAAAAAGTTATTTATTCTTTAAAAGAAGTTATTTATTAAGAACTTTATTAAAACCAATATAATTAAATAAACCATTTAATTTTTATATTAATAAAATTTATTAAGTAATTTTTGAAAATTAAAAAATAAATTTAAAAATTAGAAAATAAAATTTTAATAAAAGTTAAAAAATTTTTAAATTAAAGAATAAAGAAAAATTTGACTTTATAAGTGAAATAAAAAATTTAATGAAATAAAAAATTTAACTAAAGAGAATCAAAGATTCTTTAAGTTAAAACTAAAGTTTTTAAAGTCCAAAAAATTTGGTTCTAAATTGTAATATAATGCTTCATGAAATTTATTATATAAGAGAAAAATAGGTTTTAACCTAAAATTCTTTTTATATCCTGTTTTGGATCGCCTATTGGAGTTAAATTAAATCTTTCAACCAAATAATTTACAATGTCATCATTTGCCCATGCAGGTAAAATAGGTCCAAGAAGAATATCTTTCTTACTTATAAATAGAAGACTCCAAAGAATAGCTACAGCTTTCTGTTCCATCCAACTACAAACAATTGTCAGCGGCAAATCATTTAACTTAAGATTAAATAAGTCACGTAAAGCAAATGCAATGTTAATTGCAACAATAGCATCATTACATTGTCCAAGGTCAATCAATCTTGGAATACCTTCAATATCACCTAAATTTAGGTCATTAAACCTATATTTTCCACATCCTAATGTTAAAACAATTGTATCTTCAGGTAATTCTTCTACAAATTCTCTGTAATAATTTGTTTTAGGAAGTGGAGAATCACAACCACCAACCAAGAAAAATCTTCTAATTTTTCCATTTCCAACAAGTTCTTTAATTTTATCAGCTAACGATAGGATAACAGTTAATCCAAAACCTGTGGTTATTGTAACTTTCTCTTCTTCTTGCAAATCTCCAAGTTCAATAGCTTTATCTATTAATGGTGTAAAATCATTATCACTAATATGTTCTACTCCTGGAAGATTAACAGGACCTATTGTAAACATTCTTTCATTATAAGAATCTTTTGGTGGTATAAGAACACAGTTACTAGTCCCTAAAATAGCAACATTATATTTTTCAAAAATCTTTTTTTGATCAAACCATGGTCCACCAAGTTGCCCTACTAAATGTTCATATTTTTTAAGTTTAGGATATCCATGTGCTGGTAACATTTCAGAATGAGTATAGATATTAACACCTTTACCTTCACTCTGTTTTAAAAGTTTTTCTAATGCTTTAAAGTCATGACCTGTAACTAATATTCCTGGACCTTTAATCGAACCAACATTAACATTTTCTGGGCTTGGTTCCCCATAATTATCAACATGTGCTTTTTTAAGCAGAGTCATCACCAATATATTTATTTTCCCTGCAATCAATCCATACTTAATTAAATTTTCTAAGTCAAAATTTGTATTTGTTAAGGTTGCATACAATCCTTTGGTTAGAAATTTATCTATTGTTGCATCACTTAACCCAAACTGGTTTAAATGATAATTGTATGCAGAAATTCCTTTAATTGCAAATAATAAATTATCTTGTAATTTAGCTATTGTTGAATTTTTCCCACACATACCTATTTTAGTACAAGCAGTTTCATGTGCTGTTTGAGAACACTGATAACAAAACATGTCTACTTCATCATTATTCATTTTTACATCTCCAAAATTGTAGTACACTTAAAACTTTTATATTAAACAATTTAGCTATTTCACTATTAATAAGCTATTTCACTATTAATAAGCTATTTTAGTATAAATATTTTTTTTATCTGTACCTATAATTAAATTGAATTTGATTAATATATAAAGATTTTGTCTAATAATAAAGTATAATTTAGAATAAAAATAAAATTATATAAATATTATTATTTAAAACATATATTTAGTATTATAGGCATTATGGAGGGGTTCTTAAATTTTGAATAATAAATTTTTTTATTAAATTATTTAATTTTAAAATATCAATTTATAAAAATCTATAATTTTAAATAATATTAATATATTTTAATCAATATAAGTAATCTTTATTTAATATAAGTAATTTTTAATTAATATAAGTAATTTTTAATTAATATAAGTAATTTTTAATTAATATAAGTAATTTTTAATTAATATAAGTAATCTTTATTTAATATAAGTAATTTTTAATTAATATAAGTAATTTTTAATTAATATAAGTAATTTTTAATTAATATAA